>JALRBF010000124.1 GCA_023262365.1 Burkholderiaceae bacterium | reverse complement strand
CATCGCCGTACTGCTTGGCCATGTCGGCCTTGTTGAGGCCTTGCAACGCGCCGTAGTGGCGCTCATTGAGGCGCCAACTGTTGACCACCGGCAGCCAGGTGCGCTCCATGCGCTCGAGCACGTGCCACAGGGTGTGCGTGGCGCGCTGCAGCACGCTGGTGTAGGCCAGGTCAAAGTCAAAGCCACGCGCCTTAAGCAGCTCGCCGGCGGCCTGGGCCTGCTGCACCCCCGTTGGGGTCAGCGGCACGTCGGTCCAGCCGGTGAATCGGTTTTCAAGGTTCCAAGTGGACTCGCCGTGGCGAATAAGGGTCAAGGTGGGCATGATGGCAGTGGGGGCGAAACGGCGCCGCCCGGGGCGGCGCAAGGGTGGCAGATGGCGCGCGCGGGGTGGGGCAAAACCCCACGGCGCACACCAATGAAACAAGGATTTTAGAATGACTGCTTTTGCCGCTAGGGAAGCACCGTGGAATTTATTACCCAAAACTGGATGTTGATCACCATTGCCGTGTTGTCAGCGGGCATGCTGGCTTGGCCTTCGGTGTCACAAGGTGGCGGGGCCATGGCGGTTTCGCCCACCCAGGCGGTGCAGCTGATCAATCGCGAGCGCGCCACGCTGATCGACATCACCAGCGACGACGAATACCGCGCAGCCCACGCCAAAGGCGCCAAGCACGTGCCGGCAGACGATTTAGAAAAAGCGCTGGGCAAAATTGTGAAAGACAAAGAGCGGCCCGTGGTCATCATGTGCGCCACCGGCGCGCGCAGCCGAGGTGCGGCGGCGCGGGCGCGTAAAGCGGGCTACACCCGAGCCCTTTCGTTGGCCGGTGGACTGGGCGCTTGGCGCCAGGCCAATATGCCAGTTGAAACCCAAAACGCTTAACCCGATAAGGCAGCCCGCCATGGCCCACGTTCGCATGTACACCACCGCCGTTTGTCCCTACTGTGTGCGCGCCAAGCAGCTGCTTGGTCAGCGCGGGGTGACCACCATCGAAGAAATTCGCATCGACACCGATGCGCAAGCCCGCGAGGCCATGATGAGCCACACCGGGCGTCGTACCGTGCCGCAAATTTTTATTGGCGAGCATCACGTGGGCGGGCACGACGATTTGGTGGCCTTGGACCGCGCCGGTGAGCTCATGCCGCTGCTGCAAGGTTAGCGCCGCCGCGCTGCAATAATGCGCGTTTTCCTCTGTTTTGGGAGCCACCATGGCCGACGACGCCAACCCCACCTTTGCCATTCAGCGCATGTACCTCAAGGGGGCCTCGCTTGAGCAGCCCAACGCGCCGGCGATTTTGCTCGAGCAAGAAACCCCCAGCGTGGACATTCAAGTGGGCGTGGCCCAGCAAAACCTAGCGCCCGCCATCTACGAGGTGGTGGTCTCGGCCACGGTGCACGCCAAGGTCAACGACAAAACCCTGTTTTTGGTCGAGTGCGAGCACGCCGGTATTTTTGAAATCGCCGGCTTTGACGACGAGCAGTTGCGCGGCGCCCTAACCGTGGGTTGCCCGCAAATCGTTTATCCCTACCTTCGCAGCCAGGTGGCTGACTTAACCCAGCGTGCCGGTTTTGCGCCGGTGCACTTGAGCGAAATCAGCTTTCAGGCCATGGCCGAGCAGGCGCAAGCAGACGGCGCCGTCGAGGCCTCGTAACCGGCCATGCGCGTTTTGGTTGCGGGCGCTGGGGCCTGGGGCACGGCCGTGGCGGTGCACGTTGCGGCCCGGCACCCCACCACGCTTTGGACGCATCGCCCGCAACAAGCCCAAGTGCTGCAGCGCGACGGCGTCAACGCCGCGTACTTGCCCCACGTGCCGCTGCCTGGTGCGCTGGCCATTGATGGCCACACCGGCTTAAGCGATTTGGCCGCGGCACACGACCTGGTGCTGCTGGCCACGCCCACGGCCGCGTTGCGCGGCATGTTGCAATCGCTGGCGGGGTTGAGCACGCCGGTGGCGTGGTTGTGCAAGGGGCTCGAAAACACCGAGCAAGCCCTGTTGGGGCATGAAATTGCGCAGCAGGTGGCCCCGGCGCTTTTGGGTGGGGTGCTCAGCGGCCCCAGTTTTGCGCAAGAGGTGGCACAGGGCAAACCGTGCGCCCTGGTGGCGGCCAGCCCCCACGCGGCGGTGCGCCAAGCGCTGGTGCACGCCCTGCACGGTGCAGCCCTACGCGTGTACACCAACAACGACTGGGTGGGCGTGGAGTTGGGCGGCGCCGTCAAAAACGTCTTGGCGCTGGCCACTGGGCTAGCGGATGGCATGGGGCTGGGCTTGAACGCCCGTGCCGCCTTGGTCACCCGGGGTTTGGCCGAGATGTCGCGCTTGGGGCAGGCCATGGGCGCACGCCCCGAGACGTTCATGGGCTTGTCCGGCGTGGGTGACTTGGTGCTAACCACCACGGGCGACTTGTCGCGCAATCGCCGTGTTGGCTTGGCCCTAGCCAAAGGGCAGCCGTTGGCGCAGGTGCTGGCCGATTTGGGCCACGTGGCCGAAGGGGTACCCTGCGCGCACGCGCTGCACCGGCGCGCCCAGGCGTTGGGGGTTGAGATGCCCATTGCCGCGGCGGTTGAGGCGGTGTTAACCACGCAGCTGGCCCCCGCCGAGGCGCTACGTACCTTGCTCGCGCGCGACCCTGGCGAGGAGAATCCATGCACCTAACCCCCAACTGGAGTCAACCCGCCACCTGGGCCGAGATTCCCCAACAAGACGCCAAGCGTGCCCTAGCCGAGGACGTTGGCCCGGGCGACCTGACCGCTGCGCTGGTGCCAGCCCACGCCATGGCTCAGGCCCAAGTGGTGCTGCGCCAAGACGCGGTGCTGTGCGGGGCGCCGTGGGTTGAGGCGGCCGCGCAACAGGTTCATCCCGCCATTGCCTGCCAGTGGGCGGCGGCCGAGGGGCAGGCGTGTCAGGCCGGCACCGTGGTACTCGGGCTTGAGGGCCCCGCCGCTGCCTTGCTTACGCTTGAGCGAACCGCGTTGAATTTTTTGCAAATGCTCTCGGCCGTGGCCACGCACACCGCGGCGTTTGTGCACGCCGTGCGTGGCAGCGGCGCAGCCATTGTGGACACCCGCAAGACCCTGCCGGGCCTGCGCTTGGCGCAAAAATACGCGGTGTGGTGCGGGGGCGGCACCAACCATCGCATGGGCTTGCACGACGCGGTGCTGATCAAAGAAAACCACATCGCAGCCGCCGGCGGCGTCGCGCAGGCCTTGCGCGCAGCCGCGGCGCAGGCAGCCAAGGCCGAGTTTGTGCAAATTGAGGTTGAAACCCTTGAGCAGCTCGACGAGGCGCTGCACGCCGGCGCCACCATGGTGTTGCTGGACAACATGGATCTGCCCACCCTGCGCCAGGCGGTGGCGCGCAACCAGGGGCGGGCGGTGCTTGAAATCTCTGGCGGGGTCACGCTCGAGCAGGTTGGCGCGCTGGCCGCAGTGGGGGTAGACCGTATTTCCGTGGGGACACTCACCAAAGACATCCGCGCGGTAGACTTATCCATGCGTTTCACAAAGGCTTAACGACCATGGGCGATCGGTTTGCGGTGGAATTTCAGCAGCCTGCTTGCGACACACAGCGGGCCTGGGCTCGCGTGGTGCCCGGGCCGGTGGGCGCCGAGCGCCAAGCCTTGCTTGGGCGCGCCGCTGAGGCGCTGCGAGCGCACAACGCCGTGTTGATTGCCCACTACTACGTGGACCCCGACTTGCAAGACTTGGCCATGCAAACCGGGGGTATTGTCAGCGACTCGCTTGAAATGGCTCGCTTTGGCCAGCAACATCCTGCCGCTACCCTGCTCGTGGCCGGTGTGCGGTTCATGGGCGAAACGGCCAAAATTCTCAGCCCCGAAAAAACCGTGCGCATGCCCGACCTAGAGGCCGAGTGCTCGCTGGATTTGGGCTGCCCGGCTGAGGCTTTTGGCGCGTGGTGTGACCAGCACCCCGACCGCACTGTGGTGGTGTACGCCAACACCAGCGCGGCGGTAAAGGCCCGCGCCGATTGGGTGGTAACCAGCAGCTGCGCCCTTGACATCGTGCGCCACCTCAAAGCCCAAGGCCAGCGCCTGTTATGGGCGCCCGACCGGCATCTAGGGCACTACGTTCGCGAGCAAACCGGTGCCGACATGTTGCTGTGGGAAGGCGCCTGTGTGGTGCATGACGAATTTAAGGCCAGCGAACTGCGTGACTTGCGCGCCCAGTACCCGCACGCATGCGTGCTGGTGCACCCCGAATCGCCCGCAGACGTGATTGCCCAAGCCGATGTGGTGGGCTCAACCTCGGCCATTTTGCGTGCCGCGCGTGAACGCGACGCCACCTGCTTTGTGGTGGCCACCGACACCGGGCTGATGCACCAATTGCGCCAGCAAAACCCCGGCAAGCAATTCATCGAAGCCCCCACCGCCGGCCAAAGCGCCACGTGCAAAAGCTGCGCGCATTGCCCGTGGATGGCCATGAACAGCTTGCAAGGCGTCATCAACGCGCTCGAGCGCGGCCTGGGCGAGGTGACCGTGGCCCAGCCACTGGTGGCGCCAGCACGCCAGTCGATTGACCGCATGCTGGCTTTTACCGCGCGTCAAGCGGCCGCGCCGCAGGCTGGGGCCTTGGTGCCCAACATCGGGGCCGCTTAATTCGGGCTCAGTACGCTGGGCTGGGTTTGGGCGGCGGGCTCGGGGTAATCCAAACTGAAGTGCAGCCCGCGGCTTTCACGCCGTTGTTGCGCGCTTTGCACAATCAGGTCGGCCACCTGTACCAGGTTGCGCAGTTCAAGTAGGTCGCGGGTGACGTGAAAGCTGGCGTAAAACTCTTGAATTTCTTGGCGTAGTAAGGCAATGCGATGCGCGGCGCGCTCCAAGCGTTTGTTGGTGCGCACAATGCCCACGTAGTCCCACATGAAGCGGCGCAGTTCTTCCCAGTTGTGGGCAATCACCACCTGCTCATCGGCGTCGGTGACACGGCTGTCGTCCCACGCCGGCAGGGCTGGGCCAGCCATGGCGGGTAAGCCACCAATATGCGCCGCGGCTGCTTGCGCGTACACCACGCATTCAAGCAAACTGTTGCTGGCCAGTCGGTTGGCCCCGTGCAGGCCGGTGTAGGCGGTCTCGCCCACGGCGTACAGGCCAGCCAAATCGGTGGCGGCATGGTGGTTAACCATTACACCGCCGCAGGCATAGTGCGCCGCGGGTACCACCGGTATCGGTTGGCGCGCGATGTCTATGCCCAACTCGGCACAGCGTGCGCCGATGGTAGGAAAGTGCGCTTGCAAAAACGCCGGGCTTTGGTGCGTGATGTCCAAATACACACAGTCCACCCCGTGACGTTTCATTTCAAAGTCAATCGCCCGAGCCACCACATCGCGCGGCGCGAGTTCGGCCCGTGCGTCGTGGGCCGGCATGAAGCGGGTACCCCCTACCGAATCGGGTAGGCGCAACACGCCCCCTTCGCCGCGTACGGCCTCGGAGATGAGAAACGACTTGGCGTGCGGATGAAACAAGCAAGTGGGGTGAAACTGCACAAACTCCATGTTGGCCACACGGCAGCCTGCACGCCAAGCCGCGGCCACGCCGTCGCCAGTGGCGGTGTCGGGGTTGGTGGTGTACAGGTACACCTTGCCCGCGCCGCCCGTGGCCAAGACCGTGGCCGGTGCGGCAAACACCTGCACCGTATCGGTTGACT
>JALRBF010000095.1 GCA_023262365.1 Burkholderiaceae bacterium | reverse complement strand
GTACACCTGTTGCAGCAAATCGGCCGACACCGGTTGGTCGGTGAAGCCGTTGGCGGTACGCGCCTGAAGAAAAATCTTGTCAAGTAATGAATCGCTCATGAGGTTGCTCGGTAACGTTCAAGGGGCAAGGTTCAAGGAATGCGGCCTATCGGCGTGGGGCGCAATGCCCGCCCACCGTGGCCAACGGTTCGTATCAAGCCAAATGTTAACCTCTGCCCAAACCCTTGCCCGGGCAAGGGGCTGTGCCGCCACCCCCAAAAGGCGCCCCATGCCCAAACGGGTGTCGAACATAGGAAACATTCCTTGCGTCAATCCCCTCTTACACTGAGCTGCGTGGGTTAAGCCCACGGCCCCATCGCATGCCTTCCCTATCCATCCCTGACCCAAGCCTTGACTTAACCCTGAGTGGTTTGCAGCGCGACTACACGCGGGGCACGCGCACCCCATTGACCGTATGGCAGGATTGCCTGCAGCGCATCGATGCGCACGACGGGCGCTGGCGAAGTTTTCTGCACGTGGCGCACGAATCGGCCGCCGCGCAAGCGCACGCCAGCACCCGGCGCTGGGCGGCAGGGCAACCACTTGGGCCGCTTGATGGCATGCCCGTGGCGCTGAAAGACAACATCGACGCGGTGGGCATGCCGTGCACCGCCGGCACCGAGGCCTGGCGCCAGCGCATGCCGCAAGCCGACGCCACGCTGGTGAGGCAACTGCGTGCGGCTGGAGCGGTGCTGGTGGGTAAGCTCAACATGGATGCGTGTGCCCTAGGCGGCCACACCGACAACCCGCACCATGGCCGCTGCGACAACCCACGCATGCCCGGCCATAGTGTGGGCGGCTCAAGCGGCGGGGCAGCCGCGGCCTTGGCGGCGGGCTTTTGCGCCTTGGCCTTTGGCACCGACACGCTGGGTTCGGTACGCATACCGGCGGCTTACGTGGGGTTGGTGGGGTTTAAACCCACGCACGGCGCGCTCGATGCCAACGGGGTGGTGCCCTTGTCTCCCATGCTGGACGCCGTGGGCCCGCTGGCGCACCACGTGGCCGACCTGCGCCACGCGTGGCAGGTGCTAGGCGCAAGCCCAGCCGCCACACCCAGCAACAAGCCGCCGCGTTTGGGCGTGTTGCTGCCGCACGACGCGGTGCTGGCACCGGCCGTGGCACACGCCTGGCAAGCAGGCTGCGCGGCCTTGGGGGCCAGCACGCCACTGGTTACGTCGCCGCCAACGTGGGCCAGCCAGTGGCAAGCCGGCACCTTGCGCCGACGCGCGCTGTTGGTGGCCGAGGCCGATGGCTTGGCGTATTGGCGCACCCAGCTGGGGCCCACCTTAGCCGGGCTGGCGCCGGCCACGCAAGCCATGCTGCGCTACCCCGAACAAGCGGGCGCCTTGCGTGTGCAACAGGCGCGAGCGCTGCTGGCCACGCTGCGCGCGGGCAGCGCCGAGCTGTGGCAACACGCCGACGTGTGGCTGCTGCCCACCCTGGGACACACCGCGCCCCTGGCCGGCGCGGACTTGCCCGCCGATCAGGCCGACTGGTGTGCCCTGGCCAATGTGCTGGGCTGCCCTGCGCTGGCCATGCCGGCCATCGGCCCCGAGGGGCCCGTCTCGCTGCAAGCCCTGGCCGCGCCGGGCCAAGACCACGCCTTGCTGCAGTGGGGAGAGTCGCTGGCTGCGCAGTGGCGCGCGGCCGTGGGCTAAACCCCACGGCTTGACTTAATACGACTTGGGCATGCCCAAGACGTGCTCGCCGATGTAAGACAAGATCAAGTTGGTGGAAATGGGCGCAACCTGATACAGCCGGGTTTCACGAAATTTGCGCTCAATGTCGTACTCGGCGGCAAAGCCAAAACCGCCGTGGGTTTGCAAACATACGTTGGCCGCCTCCCACGAGGCGTCAGCCGCCAGTAGCTTGCTCATGTTGGCCTGCGCGCCGCAGGCTTGGCCGGCGTCAAAGCGCCGCGCCGCGTCGTAGCGCATCAGGCTGGCGGCCTCTACGTTGACGTGTGCACGTGCAATGGGGAACTGAATGCCTTGGTTGTTGGCAATGGCACGGCCAAACACAACGCGCTCGTTGGCGTAGGCGGCAGCTTTCTCCACAAACCAGTACCCATCACCAATACACTCCGCGGCAATGAAAATCCGCTCGGCGTTGAGGCCGTCCATGATGTAGCGCAAGCCCTTGCCTTCTTCACCGATGCGGTTTTCTTCGGGAATCTCCAACCCGTCGATAAAAATTTCGTTGGTCTCGTGGTTGACCATGTTGCGAATCGGGCGCACCGTGATGGACTTACCCACCGCTTCGCGTATGTCCACCAAAAACACCGACAAGCCCTCGGTGCGTTTGGCCACTTGGTCAATCGGCGTGGTGCGCGCCAGCAGCAGCATGTAGTCCGAGTGCTGCAGCCGCGAGGTCCACACCTTTTGGCCGTTGACGACGTAGCGGTCTCCCTTACGCACGGCGGTGGTGCGCAGCTTGGTGGTGTCTGAGCCGGTGGTGGGCTCGGTCACCGCCATGGACTGCATGCGCAGCTCGCCGGCGGCAATTTTGGGCAGCAGCGCTTGTTTTTGTGCCTCGGAGCCATGCCGCACCACGGTGCCCATGACGTACATCTGCCCGTGACACGCGCCCGAATTGCCCCCGGCCCGGTTAATCTCTTCCATGATCACCGAGGCCTCGATGAGGCTAAGCTCGGAGCCCCCGTAGGCCTCGGGAATCAGCGCCGAGAGCCAACCGGCCTCGGTTAGCGCTTGCACAAAGGCCTCGGGGTAGGCGCGGGCTTCGTCCACCTCTTGCCAATACCGCGAGTCAAATTGCGACACGACGCTGCGCACCCCTTCGCGCAGTTCGGGGTAGGCGTAATCCCATTCCAAAGCAGACACAGATTGATCCTTAGTTGATGCGTTAGTAGCGTGGCGTGGCGTACGGCATGCCGCCGTCAACGTTGATGACCGTACCCGAGAGGTAGCCGCACAGCGGCGAGGCACACAACACCGCCAGTTTAGCAATCTCATCGGGCTCAATCAGGCGCCCAAACGCCAAGTTTTTGGTCAGCTCAAACCAACGCTCGGGGTCGCCCAGGCGTTGCTGGGCTTGAAACCGCATCAAGCCTTCCATGCGGTCGCTACGCGTGGGGGCTGGGTTGATGCCAAAAATACGCACGCCGTGCTGCACGCTGGCGCCCCCCATGGCGCAGGTAAAGGCCATGAGCGCGGCGTTGCCCGTGGAGCCGCAAATATAGTCGGCCCGGGGGGCCGCACCCGCTTGGCCGATGATGTTGAGTATCACGCCGCGGCCGCGCCGCTCCATACCAGGCAAGAACACCCGTGTCATGTGAATAAAGCCAAACACTTTCAGGTCCCAAGCACGGCGCCAGGTGGCGTCATCCACTTGCGCGATGTCCCCCCCTGGAATGGCCCCGGCGTTGTTGACCAACACATCCACCTCGCCCACCTGCTGCAGCAAGGCCTCGGGCACGCCGGGCTGCGAGACGTCGGCGGCCTGCACCTCGGGGCGTATGCCGGTGGCTTGCTCAATGGCCTGGGCCGCCGCATCCAGCGACGCTTGGGTGCGCGAGACCAAAATCGGCTGCGCGCCCTCTTGCGCGAAGGTCAGGGCAATTTGGTAGCCAATGCCTTTTGAGCCACCGGTGATGAGCACGCGCTGGCCCTTGAGTTGTGTGTCCATGCAGACTCCGAAAAAAGATTTAAGGGGCGGGTACTTGGGCGGCGTACCAGTCGTAAATGTCACGGCCTTGTACAAAGCCCACGGCGGGCGAGGCCATGAGCGCATCGAGCATGCGCTCAAACGATTCGAACCGATGCGGCACGCCAATGAGGTGCGGGTGCAGCCCAATGGCAAACACCCGCGGGTGGTGCAAGGACTCGCGCTCGAACAAGCGCAAGGTGCGCACCGTACGCTCGAACATTTGCTCGGAGTCGTGTTTTTCAATGGCGTAGATGATGGAGTCGTTCACCTCTAGGTTGTACGGCACACTAAGCAAGGCCCCGTGCTTGGTTTGCATCCACTGGGGTACGTCGTCCACCACCCAGTCGCATACGTATTGCACGCCGTGGGCTTTAAGAATGTCAGGGGTGTCGTGGGTTTCACGCAGACCGGGACTGAGCCAGCCGCGCGTGGCCTGGCCCGTGAAGCGCTGCAATATGTCCAGCGACTGCTGCACCAATGCGCCCTCGTCGCCCGCGGCGTTTTGGGTTTTTTGGTGCACGCCGTGCCCAATAAACTCCCACCCAGCCTTGAGCATGGCCTCGGCAGCTTGGGGGTAGGCCTCAATCACGCCGGCGTTGATGCTGGTCGAGGCCGTCAGGCCACGCTCGGTGATGGCGCGCAACAGGCGCGGCAGGCCCGCGCGCATGCCGTAGTCGGCCCAGCTGAAGTTGGGCACATCGGGGACGGTTTCTTTGCCGTGGGGCGGGGTAATGATGGTGCGCGGCATGGCCGCATCAAACACCCAGTGCTCCACGTTGACCACCAAGTGCACCAGCACACGGCCAGCCGCGGCGGGCTTGAGGGCGGGGCCGCTGTCAGAAAAACGGTAGGGCAGACGAGGGTTGGCCATGACAACTCCGGGTAAGCGAGCGCAAGCGATGTAGTGTAGTCAGGGGGCGGGGGACAAGGCGTCACCCACGTGCATGGCCCCGCTTGGCCGGTGGGCTATGCTATGCCACCCTCGGCACCCCACCCATGAGCCCCACTACCCCACCGGCCAGTCCGGACGTTGTTTCGCGTGCGCTGCAATTGCTGGCTTTGGCTGGGTTTGTGAGTATGTTTTCGATGCGCGTGGGTGACCCCATGCTGCCGGTGTTTGTGCAAGATTTTCAGGTCTCGGTGGGCAGCGCGGCGCAGGTGCTGGGGGCTTTTGCCTTGGGCTATGGCGTGATGCAGCTGTTCGCCGGTGGCGTGGCCGACCGTTTTGGTAAGTACCGCGTGATTCACCTGGCCACCATGGCCTGTGCCGTGGCCGCGGCGTTGTGCGCGTTGGCGCCCACGCTGCAGGCGTTGTTGGCGGCACGCATGCTGGCGGGCTTTGCCGCCGGTGGCATCGTGCCCATGGTGCTGGCATGGATTGGCGACCACGTGCCATTGCACGAACGGCAAACCACGCTGGCGCGGCTCATGAGCGCCACCGTGCTGGGCGCCATGACGGGCCAGTGGCTGGGTGGGTTGCTCGTCAGCGTGGCTGGTTGGCGGGGCACTTTTGCCTTGCTGGCTTTGGGCTTTGCCGCCATCGCGGGGCTGCTGTTTTGGCGAGGCCCCAGCCTGCCCGAGCCGTTGATGGCGCGCACCACGCCATGGCGCGCTGCCGCCGAGCACATGCGCGCCATCGTAAGCCTGTGCCGCCTGCCCCGGGCGCGCCGGGTGCTGGTCATTGGCGCCACCGAGGGCGCACTCACCTACGGTGCAGCCGCGTTTTTGCCCAGCCACTTGGCGCACAACCTGGGTCTTGGCGTCGGCGCAGCCGGCGCCATGGTGGCCTTGTTCAGCCTGGGTGGGCTGGTTTATGCCCGCAGCGCGCGCTGGGTGCTGCCCCGGGTTGAGGCGCACGTCTTGCTGCTGGCCGGCACCGTGATGCAGGTGGTGAGCTTTTTGGCCCTGGCCTGGCTGCCCGCGTGGTGGATGCTGGTGCCGTTTTGTGTGGCCGGGGGTTACGGCCTGTTCATGGTGCACAACCAAATTCAGGTGCAAGCCACTGAAATGTCGCCCCAGCGCGGCTTGGGCGTGAGCCTGTTTGCGCTGTCGCTGTTTGCCGGGCAAGCGCTTAATGCCACCGCCGGGGGCTGGTTGATTGATTTAACCTCCGAGCGCATGCTGTTCTCGGTGGCCGCGGCCGGTGCGTTGATGGTGCTGGGCTTGATGTGGCGCCACCAGTCGCGGCACAACAACCCGCCGCCTGCGCATGGGTGACACGCGCAGGCGCTGGCGCGGTGGTCACCAGCGGCGCATGGTGCTACGATTTTTGTTCACGGTTTGAGGAGACCATTCATGCTGCCACTTAACGGACGCCGCGTGCTCGTCACCGGTGCCAGCGCTGGCATTGGCCGAGCCACGGCCCTAACACTGGCGCACGCCGGGGCCGAGGTGTTGGCCACCGGACGCCGCGAGGACGCCCTGCGCGACCTGCAAGCCGAGGCCGGCGCGCAACGGGTACAGATTCTTGCCGGTGACTTAAACGACGCCGGCTTTGCCGCCACCTTGGCCGAAGCCGCCGCGCACGTGGACGCCTTTGTCAACAACGCCGGGGTGCTGCGCTACGCGCCGGTGCTTGAACTTACGGACGAGGACACCGCCTGGATGTTTCAAACCAACGTGCTGGCGGCATTTCGTATCAGCCAAGCGGTGGCGCGGCACATGGTGGCGCGTGGCCAGGGGCACATGGTGTTCGTCACCTCCATTGGCGCGCGCGAGGTGTTTCGCATGGCCTCGGTGTACGCCGCGACCAAGCACGCCTTATCGGCCATGGCTCGCGCCATGCGCTTGGAGCTGCAAGGCCAGGGGCTACGTGTAACCGAAGTGGCCCCAGGCATGGTGGATACCGACATTCGCGCCAGCAGCACCCACCCCGAGGTGCTGGCCTCGCTGGCGGCGCGGCGCTTTGCCCCGCTCACGGCGCAAGACGTGGCCCAAGCGGTGCGCTACGCCCTAATCACCGAGGCCCCCTGCTGCCCCGACCTCATCGAGCTGCGCCCGCAAGGTGCGGCCTAACCCAAGGAGTCTGACCATGCCCGCCACCCCCAAAGCGACAACCCAGGCCAAGCCAGCTCGCGCCAAAAAAGCCCCACCCACCACCAAGTGGCAAGACAAGCAGCCGTTTGTGATTTCGCATTACAAGGGGCAAGACTTTAAAAAGGGGCTGCGCAAATACGCTGCGTACCGCGACTTGGGCATTGCCCAGGCCACCGCCGGCGCGGTGCAAGCACATGTGATTAAGCTGATCCCCCCGTGCAAGCCCAAAGACGTCTCCAAGCGCCACTACCACGCGGTGAACTTTCAAATGATTTACGTGCTCAAGGGCTGGATGGTGGGCGAATACGAAGGCCAGGGCACGCAGGTGATGCGCGAAGGCAGCTGCTGGACGCAGCCGCCAGGCATCAAGCACACCGTCTTGGACTACTCGGACGACTGCGAACTGCTGGAGATCATCATTCCGGCGAACTTTGACACGGTTGAGCTGTAACCTCGCCAGTGCGCGCGCCCTCGGCCTGACCTAGCGGCCGCGAAACGCCGGTTGGCGTTTCTCCGCAAAGGCCAGTCGGCCTTCCTTGTAGTCCTCGCTGTCAAAGCATGCCACGGCCATGGCACGCATGGCGTCGGTTTCGGCCTGCCCGGCCAAAATGTCGCGCATGGCGCGCTTGGCCGCGGCCACGGACAGTGGGGCATTTTGCGCAATCGTCTGCGCCATGGCCTCGGCGTGGCCAAACACGTCGTCACACAAGGTGTTGACCATGCCCGCGCGTTGCGCCTCGTCGGCCTGAAAAATTCGCGCGGCAAACAGCACCTCGGCCAAGTCAGCCGGGCGCAATTGCTGCAGCAAGGCACGCACCCCGTCGTAGGCGTAGGCCAGGCCCAAGCGCGCCGCAGGAATACGAAACCGCGCGTCACGGCTGGCGTAACGTATGTCGCAACTCAGCGCCAAGCCCATGCCACCGCCAAAGCAAATGCCCGAAATGGCCGCAATCACTGGCATGCGCGCGCGCGCCAGCGCCGACTGCGCGGCCGCCACGGCGGCGTTGTACGACTCGGTGGCTTGCGCCGACCCGCGGACTTGCTCAAATTCACTGATGTTGGCACCCGAGACAAACGCCTTGCTGCCGGCACCGCGCAGCACCACCACGCGCACCTGCGGGTCGGCCTCTAATGCTTGCATGTGCTGCGCCAGGCTTTGCCACATGCCCAGGCTCATGGCGTTGTGCTTGGCTTCATCGTTGATCACCAACCACGCCACGTGGTCGCGCCGCTCGATGTCTATGCTGCCTGTCATCACACCACTCCCTGTTCGCGCAAGCGCGCCACTTGCGCCGCGTCATAACCCAACTCGGCCAGCACCGCGTCGGTATGTTCGCCCCACGCCGGAGCTGGCTCGCGCACGGTCGCTGGGGTGCGCGTCAACGTCACGGGCTGGGTAATGTAGCGTGTGTGCCCGCCACTGGCGCGCGGCAACGCCTGCGCCACACCGAGGTGCTGCACCTGCGGGTCGTCAAACACCTGCGCCATGTTGTACACCGGGCCGGCGGGCACGCCGGCTTGGTTGAGCTCGTCCACCCAGTACGCCACCGGGTGCTGGTTGAATATTTCTTGCAACGCTTGGTTGAGCGGCGCACGGTTTTGTACCCGCAGCGCCTCGGTGGCAAAGCACGCCTGGGCTAGGCTGGTAGGGCGCTGCAGCACCTCAAGCAAACGCTGCCACAAGCCTTCACCGGTAACACCCAAATTAAACGCGCCGTCGCTGGCTTGAAATAACCCCATGGGCGAGCTGGTGGGGTGGTTGTTGCCTTCTTGTTGCGGCACCTGCGCCTCGTTGAGGTAGCGCGCGGCTTGGAAGTCCATCATGGCAATTTGCGCGTGCAGCAGCGAGCTGTGCACCCACTGACCTTGCCCCGACTGCTCGCGCTCGAGCAAGGCCACCAACACGCCAATGGCGGCGTATAGACCAGCGCTGAGGTCGGCTACGGCCAGCCCGGCACGCACCGGCCCGCCTTCGGGGTGGCCGGTGACGCTCATCAGCCCGCCCATGCCTTGGACGATTTGGTCAAACCCCGGGCGAGTGGCGTAGGGCCCGGTTTGACCAAACCCGGCGATGCTGGCCAAAATCACGCGAGGGTTCACGCGGCGCAGCGCCGCGTCGTCTAGGCCCAGGCGCTGCTTCACGTCAGGGCGCCAGTTTTCAATCAGCACGTCGCTGCGCGCAACCAGCCGCATGAGCACCTCGCGCCCAGCTTCGGTGCGCAAATTCAGCGTCATGGCGCGTTTGTTGCGGTTGAGGTTTTGAAAGTCGCCTTTGTCCCGGTTGGCAGCAAACATCGATTCGTTGGGGTCCACCCCAGGTGGGGGCTCAATGCGCAGCACGTCGGCGCCAAAATCGCCCAAAATACGGGCGCAACTGGGCCCGGCGCGCACGCGCGATAAGTCCAAAACGCGAAACCGTCCCAGGGCGGTTGGCTCAGTCGGGGTGGTCATGCGCCGCATGGTACCGCCAGCGCCCCGCCTTGGGGAGGTTTAACCTATCAAGCGCGCGACTGCGGGGCGGGGCCAAACTTCTCACAATTGGGCGGTTGCTGTGTTGTGCGGATTGCGCCATGCCCCTGATGCCTCCTGCCAGTCAAACCCTGCCCGCGCTGGTGCGCGAGCAAGCGCAGCGCTTTGGCTCGCACGAGGTGTTGGTGGACGCCAACGCCCGCCTAACCTACGCCGACTTCGAGCTGGCCGTTAACCAATGTGCCCGCGGTTTGCTGGGCTTGGGCGTGCAAGCGGGCGACCGGGTGGCCATTTGCATGGGCAACCGCAACGAGTGGGTGGTGGCGGCTTTTGCCATCACCGCCATCGGCGCGGTCATGGTGGGCGTCAACACCTGGCTGAGCACACCCGAATTGGGCTACGTGCTGCGCCACTCGGGCACGCGCACGCTGCTGGCTGAGCCGCGCTTTTTGCGTCACGATTACGCCCAATCACTTGCCGCCTTGCGCGCCGAGACGCAGGGGCTGCCGGCGCTGCACGAGGTGGTGTGGGTAGGTGAGCCGCCCGCCGACCTTGCCCCCGGTGACCTGACCTGGGCCGCCCTGCAGCAAACCGGCCACGGTGTGTCCGCGCAGCAACTGGCCCAACGCAGCGCCGCGGTGCGCCCCGAGGACGACAGCTTTTTGCTCTATACCTCGGGTTCAACCTCGCTGCCCAAAGGCGTGGTGCTGCAACACGACGCGCTGATTGCCAACATGTGGCAAATCGGCGCGCGCCAGCACAACACCAGCCACGACCGGCTGTGGCTGGCGGTTTCGCTGTTTTGGGGCCTGGGCTGTGAAAACGCCTTGTTCAACATGTTCACCCGTGGCGGCTGCTTGGTGTTGCAGCCGCACTTTGACGCCGAGGCCGCGCTGGCGCTGATTGAGCGTGAGCGCTGCACCTTGTTTTACGGCACACCCAACATGGCCCAAGCCCTGCTGGATGCGCCGGGCTACGCCCCGGCGCGCCTCGCCAGCCTGCGCGGCGGCGCCACCATTGGCAGCCCCGAGCAAATCCAACGCCTGGTCGATGCTGGCTGCCGCGACATTTGCAACATTTATGGCCTAACCGAAACCTACGGCAACTGCAACGTCACCGACGCCGCAGAGCCCCTGCACAGGCGCCTGCGCAGCGTGGGCCGTGCGCTTGAGGGGGTCACGGTGCGCATCGTCAACCCCGAAACCGAGGCCCTGTGCCAAGCCGACGAGGTGGGCGAGATTCGGGTCAAGGGCTACGTCTTTAAGCGCTACCACAACGACCCCGAGGCCACGCGCGCGGCGTTTGATGACGACGGCTTTTTTCGCACCGGCGACCTGGGCTGGCTTGACGCCGAGGGCTACCTTTACTTTCGTGGCCGACTCAAAGAAATGGTCAAGGTGGGCGGCATGAACGTGGCCCCGGTTGAGGTGGAAGAAGTGCTGCTGCAACACCCCTTGGTGTTGGCCGCCTACTGCACGGGGCTGGCGCAAGACGACGACTTTGTGCTGGGCGCGGTGCTGGTGGCCCGCGCTGGTGCCACGCCCAACACCGAGGCGGTGCGCCGCCACTGCCAAGGGCGACTGGCCCGCTACAAACAGCCGCAACACATCGTTTGGGTCAGCGACGCGGAGCTGCCATTGACGACGACGGGCAAAGTCAAAAAGAATCAGCTGCCTGAACTGTTTGTTCGGGTGGCCTCATCCCGCTAGCCAACAGGAGACAACGTGGAAAACTACGAGATTTACGCCATCAAATACGCCGAGCACGACCGCATGAGCGGTGCCAACTTCATCGGCGGCGACGCGCATGAGGTGCCCATGCCACTCGATTACTACGTGTGGCTCATCAAAGGCGCCACGCGCCATTGGGTGGTGGACACGGGCTTCTCGGCCGAAGGCGCAGCCGAGCGTGGTCGGCGCTTTTTGCGCTGCCCCAGTGAAGGGCTTGGGCTGCTGGGGGTGCAAGCCGACAGCGTCTCGGACGTGATCATCACCCACATGCACTACGACCACTGCGGCAACTCGCATTTGTTTAAGGGCGCGCGGTACCACCTGCAAGACAAAGAAATGCAGTACGCCACCGGCCGCTGCATGTGCCACCGCACCATGCGCTACCCCTTTAGTCTGGGCGACGTGATGGCCATGGTCGAGCGCTTGTACACCGATCGCGTGGTGTTTCACGACGGCGCCGAGGAAATTGCCCCCGGCATCAGCGTGCACCACCTCGGCGGGCACACCGCCGGGCTGCAAGTGGTGCGTGTGCACACCGAGCGCGGCTGGGTGGTGTTGGCCTCGGATGCCAGCCACTTTTACGCCAACATGCAGGACGAGCGGCCATTTCCGGTGGTGTACAACGTGGGCGACATGATTGAGGGTTACCACAAAGCCTACGCCCTGGCCTCGTCGCCGGAGCACGTGATTCCGGGCCACGACCCACTGGTGATGAAGAAATACCCTGCCCCGCACAAAGACCTGCAAGGCATCGTGGCGCGGCTTGACGTGGCCCCAGTGGCTTAAGACAGGAGACGGTCACGATGACACACGCTTTTTTATCTGATCCGTGGTTTGACGCGTACCGCCAACGTATCAATGCCGACCCCGAGCTTGGCGCCGTTGGCGAGTGGTTTAGCACCACCTTTGGCGTGACCGCAGACGACGCGCGCCACGTCTTGCAGGTGGTTGGCGGGCAGTTGGTAAGCCACCGGCCCGCGCCACGCATTGACGGGCGCGCGGTGTTTGGTTTTCGCGCGCCGCTGGCGACGTGGCAGAAGTTTCTCAGCCCCGTGCCGCCGCCGCTGCACAACGATTTTTTTGCCATGCTTATGCGGGTGCCTGAGTTTGTGCTTGAGGGCGATGGCCTGGTGGCCATGCAAAACGCGCGCGCCTTGCAGCGCATGATGAACCTGATGCGGGAGGCCTGATTCATGGGAACCATTGAACCCATTCAAGGACGTTACGTCCAAACCACCATTGCCGGCGAGGCGCACCGAATTTACTTTGAAGAGGCCGGCCAAGGCATTCCCTTGGTGTGCATGCACACCGCCGGGGCCGACAGCCGGCAATGGCGGCACCTGCTCAACGACGCCGAAGTGACCGCGCGTTTTCGCGTGATTGCCTTTGACCTGCCATATCACGGACGCTCCACGCCGCCCGAAGGTTGGTGGCTAAAAAAATACAAGCTCACCACCGCCCACTACGCCCAAGTTGTACGCGGCTTTTATCAAAGCCTGGGGCTGGAGCAACCGGTGCTGATGGGCTGCTCCATGGCCGGGGCGATTGTGCTGCAAATGGCCGCCGATCACGGGGCGGAATTGCGCGGCATCATTGGGCTTGAGTCCTCGGCGTTTGCGCCTGGGCGCTACAACGACTTTTTGCACCACCCGGCGGTGCACGGCGGCGAATTGTGCGCCAGCTACACCATGGGCCTGTGTGCGCCCGACAGCCCCGAGTCAGCGGTGCGCGAAAACTGGTGGTACTACGCCCAAGGCGGCCCTGGCGTGTACGCCGGCGACGTGAACTACTACAGCTTTGACTGGGACGCGCGCGAGACCATCAAGCGCATCGACACCTCGGTGTGCAAGGTCACGCTGCTAACCGGCGAGTATGACTACTCGGCCACACCGGCCATGACCGAGGCGGTGGCCCAAGCGGTCAAGGGCTCGCGTTGCACCATCATGAAAGGCATGGGGCATTTCCCGATGATTGAGAACTACCCCGGCCTCAAACGCTACCTCATGCCCGAGCTCGATTTCATGGCCGCCTAAGCGCGCCGATTGGCCTTAGCCCACCTGCAGCCCCAGGCTGCCGGTGGTGCGTCGGGCTTGCAAATCGGTATGCGCCTGCGCGGCCTGAGCAAATGGGTACAGGGTGGGCGGCGCCACCTTGAGTGTGCCGTCACGCAGCGCGGCAAACACCTCGTCGCTGCGGCGCTGCAGCTCGCTGCGGGTTTTGATAAAGGTAAAGATTGACGGGCTGGTGACGTACAACGAGCCCATTTGATTCAAACGAAACACGTCCAACGGCGGAATCGGCCCCGCTGGCGTGCCAAAGCTGACCAAAGTGCCGCACGGGCGCAAGCAGTGCAGCGATTGGTCAAACATGGCCCCGCCAATGCCGTCGTACACCGCGTGCACCCCTTCGCCCAGGGTTAGCGCGCGCACCTGCGCCACCATGTCGGCGTCGGTGCTTAACACCACGGCCTCGCAACCCAAGGCCAAGGCGGCCTGGCGCTTGTCGCTGCTGCCCACGGTACCCAGCACCCTTGCGCCCAGCGCCCTGGCCCACTGCACCAGCAACTGGCCCACACCGCCCATGGCCGCGTGCACCAGCACCGTGCAGCCCGGGCGCACCGCAAACGAATCTTTGACCAAATACTGCGCCGTGAGCGCGCGGTTGATGGTGGTGCCAATCAGCGGTAAATCAAACTCGACCGGCACCTGAATCAAGCGCTCAGCGGGCATCACCCGCGCGTGCGCATAAGCGCCAATGGGCACGTGAATGTAGGCCACCTGATCGCCTGGGCTTAGGCCCTGAACCGCTGCGCCCACAGCCTGCACCACACCCACGGCCTCCACGCCCAATATGGCCGGAAACTCGGCAATGGGGTAGCGTCCGCTGCGATGCTGAATGTCAATATAGTTCACGCCAATGATGCGCTGGGCCACCAGTGCCTGGTCGGCGCCAACGGGGGGCAGCGGCGCACCTTCTAAGGTCAACACCTCAGGGCCGCCGTGGCGGTATATGCGCAATGCGATGGTATGCGTTGCCGTCATGCTTGTCTTTTCCTCAAAAAAAAGTACCTGGCCGAGTGGCCAGGTACCTTGAGCTTAAACCGAACGGGGTGCTGCAGGCCACCACCCCGTTCGAGGCATCGCCTTACTTCTTCGGCCAAATTGGCTTGGCAGTGGCAAACTCAGCCGGCGCCACCACAACCGGCACACCGTTCTGCCATTGCGTAATCACCAACTGCGCACCTTTGCGGCGCCCTTTTTCATCCCAAGCCACGCGACCGCCGGGGAAGAACTTAGCCGGGCCAGAGGTGGTGTCCATGTTGCGGATTGCATTGGCGACACCAACTTTATCCGAGCACTTACACGCTTCCATGGCCTCTTTGAAGATCCACATGTCGCCATAGGTCGACGCGGGATCCTGCCCCATCCAAGGCTCGTTCTTACGCTTGGCGAACTCGGCGGCTAGCGTCTCCATGCCTTTACCAGCATGGTTGGCCGAGATGTTCATCATGCCTTCAATTTTCTCTTTACCAATGATGTTGAGCACATCAGGCGAGTTAAGGGTACCGTTGTTGCCCATCGCAGGCAAGCGGCCCTTACCTAAGCCCATCTCGGTCATCTTGTCCAAGAAAATTTTGTAATCCGACAGGGGAGTCAAAATCAAGAACAAGGCATCAGGACGGGTCTGCCGCAGCTTTTGCACTGGCGCACTGGCGTCAGACAACGGTGGTGTGTAGATCTCGGTATACACGCTCTCTACACCCAGGCGCTTGAGCAAATCGCCCTCACGCATCGGCTTAGTAAAGCCCATCGGTGCGGCGGTATTGTCCTGAACAATCGCCACCTTTTTCACGTCGACACCGGCGCGACGACCCAAATCAATCAGTGCGGAGGCTCCCCCCTCTGACATCTTGTCAGCGACCAGTGAGGTTTGGAAGATGTACTTGAAGCCCCGATCAGTAATTTGCCCCGAGAACGACAGCGTAAGCATAGGCAGTTGCTCGCGCTCGGTTACCTCGGTAATTGCCAAGGTAAACGACGACAGCCATGAACCGGTAGCCCCCGAGAGGTTGGGGTACTGCGAAATCATGCGTTGCGCAGCGTTGCGCGCTGTCTCAGGCTTGTCGCCCGCGTCCACCGCATGCAGCTTCATCTTGGCGCCGCCCAACGCCTTGATGCCACCGGCAGCGTTGATGTCCTCAATGGCCATCTCTGCACCTTTACGCATCAGGTCGCCTGAGCGGGCCCACGGTCCTGTCAGAGGCGCAATCAACGCCACTTCAACCTCTTTGGCTTGCGCCTGAATCGGCTGTACCCCAGCCACCATGGCCGCACAGGCGGCCACCGTGCTCAACAGCACGCGTCGTTTTGTCACTCTTGCCATGTCAAGTCTCCTTTTTTGGCCAAATAAACCTACAACCCCAAGTACACGCTTCTGACGGTCTCATCCTTCATTAACGTCTCGGGCGTACCCTCTAACGCGATACGCCCTGACTGCAGCACGTAGCCGTAATCACAAGACGCCAACGCCTCTGCCACCCGCTGTTCAACCAGCAGAATGGCGATATCGGTGTTTTTATGGATCTCTTCGATACGCTCAAAAATCATGTCCGTGATTTTTGGCGCCAGTCCCATGGAGGGTTCATCCAGCATAAGCAATTTGGGCGCAGACATCAAACCGCGCCCAATCGCAACCATTTGTTGCTCGCCGCCAGACAACGTGCCGGCCAACTGATTGCGCCGCTCCCCAAGCACGGGAAACAAGGTCAGCACTTGGTCGAGATTGCGGCTCCACTGTTGCTTTGCAGCTGCGGTTTGCGCGCCCATCTCCAAGTTCTCAAGTACCGAGAGTTCCTTGAACATTTGTCGTCCTTCGGGCACGTGCGCAATGCCCAACTCGGGCCGCTTGGCCGCCGGGAGCGCCATGATGCTTTGCCCCTGCCACTGAATGTCGCCCCGCGCGGCCATGACAGTGCCCGAAATACTCTTGAACAACGTGGTCTTGCCTGCGCCGTTAGGGCCAACAATGGTCACAAACTGTCCGGCCTCGACGCGGATGGTTACGTTGTCAAGCGCCTTCAAGCCACCATAAGCGGTGTGCAGTGCATTAATGGTTAGCATGTTCCATCCATTTCTTGCCCAGGTAAGCCTCGATGACCTCAGGGTTTCGCGTAACCTCCTCTGGCGCACCACTGGCCAGCACCGAACCATGATCCAGCACCACAAAGCGGTCAACCAGCCGCACCATGGCTTGCATGGTGTGCTCAATGATGACGATGGTTTGCCCTTCGCTGGCTAGGCGCGCAATCACGGCCAAGACCACTTCAACCTCTTCACCACCCAGCCCAGCCAGGGTCTCGTCTAACAGCAACAACTTCGGTCGGCCAGCCAGCACCCGGGCAATTTCCATCAGCCTCAATTCCAAGCTGTTAAGGCCGCCAGCCAACACATCCTCATATGCTTGCATGCCTACGCGCGCCAAGGCCTGACGCGCCGCGTCGAACGCTTTGTCATCGTCGCTCTCACGCACGTAAGCGCCCACCACCACGTTGTGCAGCACCGACATGCGCGGGAACGGACGTACCACCTGAAAGGTTCGCCCAACGCCCAGCGCGCATACCTTATTGGGCGCCATGCCGACCAGGTTGTACCCGTCGTATTCCACGCGGCCAGCATCGGCGCGGATGAAACCGTTGAGCAGGTTAAACATGGTGGTCTTACCCGCGCCGTTGGGCCCAATGACGCCCAACAACTCGCCCTGTTTGACCTCAAAGGACACATCGGAGACGGCCTTGAGGCCACCAAACGATTTGGACAAGCCACTGACACGCAACACCACCTCGTCGCCCACCACGCGCGCGGTCTGCTCGGTCAGGGCAGGGGGCGCATCGACCGCACTGGGCTTGAGCACCTCGTCCCGCCCGCGCAGCAACCACTCGCGCAGCTTGGGAAACAGGCCTTCCTGGGCGTACATCATCATGGCAATGATGGCCACGCCGAGCAAGATACCGCGCGTGCCCAAAAAGTAGTGGCCAATGGTGGCTTCAAACAATTCCGACAGCGGAATCAGCATGAGCGAGCCCACCACCGGCCCCCAAACGGTTGAGACCCCGCCAAAGAGCGCCACGATCATGGCCTGCGCCGAAGACAGCATGCCAAAGGCACTGTTGGGTGTGGCCACCAAAAAAACGATGGCGTAAAACCCACCGGCCGCCGCAGCAATGCCGCCAGAGACCATGATGGCACGCAGTTTCCATGCTTTGGTGTCGATGCCGACACCCTCGGCCGCAAGCTCATTTTGCTTAAGCGCACTGAGTGACAAGCCAAACCGAGAGGCGTGAATGCGCGACGAAATCCACACCGCAATAGACATCAGCACCACGCCAATCAGCAGCATATTGAAGTCATTTTCAAACTGCATGAAGGTCCAAGAGTCTTTTTTGGGAATGGTGGGCTCTTGGTAACCCAACCACTCAAACACGTACAGCAGCGTCAGCGGATACGCCAACATGGCTAACGCAAAATAAACGCCCCGCAGCCTGAAGGTGGGCAAACCCACAATGGCCCCCGCAATCACGCCAGCCACGATGCCCGCGGGGATTCCAATCCATGGCGTGACGTCATACTCCAGCGCGAGAATCACCACGGTATACACGCCCAAACCAAAGAATGCGGCATGTCCAAAAGAGACCAGGCCCGTGTACCCCGAGAACACGTTCCACGCAATGCCCATCATGGCCCAGATGGTGACGTTGATGAAAATTTGCTTGATGTAAGGGTCGTCAATCCAAAACCCAAAAAACAAAAACGCTAGCGCAACGGCAACAATCGCCTTCAGCCCAGGCGTATCCAAGTGCTTCTTCATCAGGCGCGCTCCACGTTTTTGCCAAAGAGCCCCTGCGGACGGAACAAAATCACGGCAAGGAACAACACAAAAATCATGCCGTTTTGCAACTGCATTGGCAAAACCAATGTCGACATTTGCTGCACCACGCCAATGATGAGCCCACCCCAAAACGCGCCCATGATGCTGCCTAAGCCCCCGAGCACCACGCCGGCGTACATGATGACAACGAACTCCAGGCCAACATAAGGCTGAAACGGGTAATAGGTGGCAACCAAGCCACCCGAAATTGCCGTGATGGCTGCCCCCACAGCAAATGAAATGCGGTGCGAGCGCTGCACGTCAATACCCATGTAGGTTGCAGCCTCTGGGTTGTCGGCAGCCGCCCGCAAAGTCTTTCCCAGGGTGGTTCGCGAAATGAAGTAATAAACCGCCAGCGTCACGGCAATCGACATGACAACCGCTGCACCACGCGCCTCGTTGATGAACAGCATCATGCCATCTTCACCACCGTAAGGGCCGAGCGTCCAAGCCGACGAAGAAAACTGCGACTTGATCACCGTGGGCATGTTGCCAAAGATCATCAATGCGCCATTGGCCACCACCAGCGAGACCCCCAAAGTCAAAATGAGTTGGGGGTAGTGGCCCTCGCCTTCCGTGCCCGCCACCGCAATGCCCGTGGCTTTCGATAGCAAGCCACTGTGGATGATGGCGCCCAGCAAGTAAACCGACACGCTGGCGATCACCGCGGCCACGGCAGGACCAAAAAGTCCACCAATGCCAAACCAGGTAACCAAATAAAACGTGCCGTACATGCCAAGCATGAAAAACTCGCCTTGGGCGAAGTTAATCACGCGCATCAGGCCAAAAATCATGGCCAGGCCCACGCACATCAGCCCGTAAATCGCTCCAATCATCAGGCCAGCGATTAGGGTGTTCAAAACGCTTTCGAAGAAAATCACAAGAACCAAGCCCCAAAATGAAAGTTATCCGAACCTTAAACGAACAATGTAAGTGTCACGTAGGCCTCGGGCATCAGGGTTTTCGCGTACGCGTGCTGCGAGGCAGGCACCTAGGTGACACGCCCTTAAACCGTTGGGTTCAATAGCAGGCGTCCTGTCGTAGTACCCGCCTCCAAAGCCGCGTGCGCCTTCGCCGCCTCCGCTAAGGGCAATTCACCCGCAATCACGGGTTGCAATTGCTCGCGCTGCAACAGCTGCAACACGTCT
>JALRBF010000068.1 GCA_023262365.1 Burkholderiaceae bacterium | reverse complement strand
AGCGCGATGACCTGCTCGAAGTAGCTTTGGCGCAGCGCCTCAAAGGTCACGTTACGCGCCCCGGGGTCGTTCACGTCGGGGCTGATGCTGGCGGTGCGCGGCGTGGGGCCCAACGCCCCAGCCACCAGACGCGGCCGCTCGGGGGTGCTGGCCGCGTCCGCGGCCTGGCGCGCCAACTGCGCCGAGGCCAAGTTCATCTCGCGCGCCAATTCGCCCATGCCGTAGTCTTCTTGGGCAATACGGGTGGCGCCAAAGGTGTTGGTTTCAATCATGTCTACACCAGCGGCGAGGTATTGGGCGTGAATGTCGCCAATGACCTCGGGCTGGGTGAGGCTCAGCAACTCGTTGTTGCCCTTAACGTCTTGCCCCCACTCGGCAAAGCGCTGGCCACGATAGGCGGCCTCGGTCAGGCGCAAACGCTGAATCATGGTGCCCATAGCGCCGTCAAAAAGCACCACGCGTTGAGCCAGCCAGACCGGCAACGACTGGCCACGGGTGTAATCCGGGGGGGTCAACGTCTTCACTTTTGAATTGCGCTGAGGCAGGCCTAGAAATAGCGCAGCGGGAGATTTTAGAGGCGCGGTAGCTTCGTTTCTAATGTTTTGAGTATATGTATATAAGGCGCTGTTATGTGGTTTATCCGACAATTCGTTTGCATGGATAACCTGACGCCCCAGCAAACTTGGGATTACTTGCAGCAAAACCCACAAGCCGCGTTTGTGGACGTGCGCATGGAGATTGAATCGCTTTACGTGGGGCGCCCACCTGGGGTGGTTAACATTCCGTGGTACGAATACCCCGAACTCACCCCCAACCCCGAAGCGTTTGTGGCCGCGGTGCGCCGCGAAGCGCCCGACCTTAACCAACCCGTGGTACTGATTTGCCGCAGCGGCAAACGCACGGTAGACGCCGCGCATGCCCTGGAGGCCGCCGGCTACAATCAGGTGGTGAATGTTTTGTTTGGCTTTGAGGGCGACTTGGACGATACCTTTCATCGCTCCACGCGCAACGGCTGGCGCCACGACGGCCTGCCATGGGAGCAACTGTGACTGATACCCACATGACGCTTGAGGCCTTGCAATCGGCCTTGGCCGAGTACTTTGCGCCCTGGGTGCAAGCGCTGAACCTGCAAGTTGAGGACGCCTGCGCCAGCCAGGTGCGCTTGCGCCTGCCCGTAACGCCGCAGCTTACCCGCGTGGGCGACATGCTGTGTGGCCAGGCCATGATGGCAGCGGCGGACACCGCCATGGTGCTGGCGCTGATGCAGCACCTGGGTGAATTTAGGCCCATGACCACGGTGCAGCTGGGCGGGCAGTTCATGCGCCCACTGGCCGGCCAAGACGCCTTGGTGCTGGCCACGGTGCTGCGCGCGGGCAAGAGCCTGGCCTTTGGCGAGATTGACATCACCGGCGCCAACGACGGTAAAAGCGTGTACCGCGCCCAGACCACCTACGCCTTGATTTAAGTGGTTGCTGGCTTAAAATGCCGGCTCGATTGGATTTTGTTACCCGCGCGGCCCCCATTCACCCCGCAACGGCTCGGAGTTTGCCCCATGTCTGATTCACACCAACCTCCCACCGCTTCCGACGACCCCATGGAGCAAGTGGTACACCAAATTCCTTGGGTGCTGCCGCTGGCCGGTGGTTTGCTGATGTTTTTGTTGGCCTTTATTGCCGTGATGATGGCCTAACAGGCCCAAAAACTGGCCCCGCACTTGGGGCCGCACGGCCGCCCTGGTTCCCCTTCATTTGCCCAGCGGGCGCATGCCGAAAGTTGGCTAGGCCAATTTTCGACATGACGCTTTATTAATTTGCTGGAGTTTGTATGAACCACCCTCTACCCGGGCAAGCGCTGGGCGCGCCGCCCGAAGTCAAACACCCCGGGCTGTTGGCCTGGGTGTCGGACATGGCTGCACTGTGCCAGCCCGATCGCATCCATTGGTGCACCGGCAGCGACGCCGAGTACCAAGCGCTGTGCGACCAAATGGTGGCCTCGGGCACGCTGCGGCGGCTTAACCCGGCCAAACGCCCCAACTCGTATTTGGCGTGGTCTGACCCCTCGGACGTGGCCCGCGTGGAAGACCGCACCTTTATTTGCAGCCAAAAACAAGAAGACGCCGGCCCGACCAACAATTGGCAAGACCCGGCCACCATGCGTGCCACCTTGCAGCCTTTGTTTAGCGGTTGCATGAAGGGCCGCACCATGTACGTGGTGCCGTTTTCTATGGGGCCACTGGGCAGCCCGATTGCGCACGTTGGGGTGGAGCTCTCCGATAGCCCCTACGTGGCGGTGAACATGAAGCTCATGACCCGCATGGGCTCGGCGGTGTACGAGGTGCTGGGCACCGAGGGCGATTTTGTGCCCTGCGTGCACACCGTGGGCGCGCCGCTGCAGACCGGCCAGGCCGACGTGCCGTGGCCTTGCAACCCCACCACCAAGTACATCGTGCACTACCCCGACACGCGCGAAATTTGGAGCTACGGCTCGGGCT
>JALRBF010000047.1 GCA_023262365.1 Burkholderiaceae bacterium | reverse complement strand
AGCCGTTTGGGTACGTTCAAAACCGTACCGGACCGCGTGCAGTTCGCCCCTCACTGAATACGTAAGCAGGTTTTGACATGAAAAAAATCATTGCGTTGATGCTCACCTGGATGGCCTTGGTGGGGCTGGCCCATGCCGCTGGCGGTGGCGCAGCGTGGGACAAGGCGCCTAACCGCCTTAACGACAACGCGGCTTTACAAAATGGTGCCAAGTTGTTTGCCAACTATTGCCTTAACTGCCACTCTGCCGGCTACATGCGGTACAACCGCCTAACGGATATTGGCCTCACGCCCAAGCAAATCCAG
The DNA here is from genome assembly GCA_023262365.1 of Burkholderiaceae bacterium. Taxonomy (GTDB): domain Bacteria; phylum Pseudomonadota; class Gammaproteobacteria; order Burkholderiales; family Burkholderiaceae_C; genus RS62. Next base: position 5,813 of record JALRBF010000047.1, on the reverse strand, counting down.
GCCAACCTCAACTTCATCACCCCCAAGGTGGGCGACCTCATGAAGGTTACGGCCAACCCAGCGGACTCGGCTCAGTGGTTTGGCGCGGCCCCGCCCGATCTCAGCGTCATCGCGCGTTCTCGTGCGGGCGCCGGTGGTTCGGGTGCTGACTATCTGTACACCTTTTTGCGCGGCTTTTATCGCGACCCAGCACGCCCCACCGGCTGGAACAACCACGCCTTTGTTAATACCGCCATGCCCAACGTGCTGTGGCAAATGCAGGCCAGCATGAACCAGGCCGACTTCGACAACTCGATGGGCGACTTGGTGGCTTACCTGCAGTGGATGGGTGAGCCGTCGCAGACCACGCGCAAACAAGTCGGCGTGTGGGTGTTGCTGTTCTTGGCGGGGTTTGTTCTTATTGCTTGGCGCCTCAATGCGGCGTACTGGCGCCACATCAAGTAACCCGGCGGCGCGCTTAACCGCGCGCGGTCAGCAGGAGTAAAAGTCCCCATGATGGTTTTGTACTCGGGCACCACTTGCCCGTTTTCGCATCGTTGCCGCTTTGTGTTATTCGAAAAGGGCATGGATTTTGAAATCCGTGACGTGGACTTGTACAACAAGCCCGAAGACATCGCGGTGATGAACCCGTACGGACAGGTGCCAATTTTGGTGGAGCGCGACTTGATTTTGTACGAGTCCAACATCATCAACGAGTACATTGACGAGCGCTTTCCGCACCCGCAACTCATGCCCGGCGACCCGGTGGACCGCGGTCGTGTGCGACTGTTTTTGCTCAACTTTGAAAAAGAATTGTTCGTGCACGTCACCACGCTGGAGTCGCGACAAAACAAGTCCAACGACAAGGCCTTGGAGCGCGCGCGCGGCCACATTCGTGACCGGCTCACCCAATTGGCACCGGTGTTTTTGAAAAACCGTTTCATGCTGGGCGACAACTTTTCTATGCTGGACGTGGCCATTGCCCCATTGCTGTGGCGCTTGGACTACTACGGCATTGAACTGAGCAAAAACGCCGCACCGTTGCTTAAGTACGCGGAGCGTATTTTCTCGCGTCCGGCCTACATTGAGGCGCTTACGCCTTCTGAGAAAGTGATGCGCAAATAATTCCCGTGGACTCCAACACCCACATCCTTGATGCCAGCGCGCGTCCCTACCTGTTGCGTGCCTTGCATCAGTGGTGCTCGGACGAGGGGTTGACCCCCTACGTGGCGGTGTGGGTGGACGAGCGGGTTGAGGTGCCGCGCGATTTTGTCAAAGACAACCAAATTGTGCTCAACGTGGGCTACGACGCCACGCGCGATTTGCACATCGACAACGATGTGTTGTCGTTTAAGGGGCGCTTTGGCGGGGTTGCCCGCGAGGTAATGGTGCCGGTGTCGCACGTGTTGGCGATTTACGCCAAAGAAACCGGGCAGGGCATGGTGCTGGCCAGTCCGGGCGATGTGCCACCCAATTCGCCCGCCCCAAGCACCAACGACGACGCCCCTAGCCCGCCCAGCGGCCGCCCGGTGCTGCGGCGGGTGAAATAAACCCTAAAATTTCACACATAGCCGGCTTAGCTCAGTTGGTAGAGCAGCGCTCTTGTAAAGCGAAGGTCGGGGGTTCGACTCCTCTAGCCGGCACCACCCAATCTTGGGTACGCGTTTTAACTTGTTAACCAGGCATTTACCCGTTCGCACTTACACGTAAGCGAACACTTACTTTTCTTCCCTCTCTTTGTTCTAAGGCTTGCTCCAAGTCGGGCACAATATGCCGCAGTTTGGCCGCGGCCGCGGCGTGTGCGACTACAATGCACCAGTCGAAATCGTCGCAGGCTCCAGGTTTGACCAGCGCGCGCATGGTCGCGGGCACCAGCTGCTGTACCTGCTGCCAGCGACGAGCGGAGAGTTCCAAACGACCCTTGAGATCCCCCAAACGCTGTAGCGCAGCGGCGTGGGCGGTTAGCGGAGCAGGGGTTGATGCCATGAAAAATTGTTAAGCAGCCACATGCATATCATTATCACGGACACCAAAGGTAGCGGCTCGCGGGCCCTGGAGATGTCTGGCGCGCGCCTGACACTGCTCGTGCTGCTGGCGGTGCTGTTGTCCTCGGCCATGGCGGTGTGGGGCTACATGCAGGTTTTGCAGCTTGGCGCACGATATGGCTGGAACTGGATTCACCAAATCGCGGTGGTAAGCAACGTGGTAGACGACGCAGAGGCCAAGCGCCTGATGCGCGAAAACCTTGACGCCATGGCGCGCCGCTTGGGCGAGTTACAAGCTCGGTTAATTCAAATTGACGCGCTGGGCGAGCGCGTAGCCCGCTTGGCTGGGGTCAACTACGCGCCGCAAGACCCGCCGGGTCAGGGCGGGGCAGAAACACCGGGTCAAGCGTTGTCCTCGGCCGAGTTTTCATCGGCCATTACCGATTTGCAAGCGCTAAGCCAAACCCGACTCGACAGCCTGTCGGTGCTTGAGTCGCAGTTGTTTGAGTTGCAGTGGCAACAAGCGCAGCGCCCCACCATGCGGCCGGTGGACGCGGCCCACGGCTCGGGGTTTGGTATGCGTATCGACCCGTTTAATGGGCAGCGTGCCATGCACCAAGGGCTGGACTTTCCGGCGCCAACGGGCACCCCCATCCGGGCTGCCGCGGGTGGTGTGGTGGTCACCTCTGAGCGCCACGCGGGTTATGGCCTGATGGTTGAGGTGGATCACGGCAACGACCTAATGACGCGCTACGCCCACGCCAGCAAACTTAAGGTTAAAGTGGGCGACTTGGTCAAGCGTGGCCAAGTGATCGCGCTGGTGGGCTCGACTGGGCGCTCCACGGGGCCGCATTTGCATTTTGAGGTTTGGGCCGCGGGCCGCGCCCGTAATCCGGTTAAGTTTTTGGCCTCGGCACGCAGCAGCACCGCCCAGGCGCGGGCGCCCTAGCCTTTGTCACCCAAGCCGCTCGGGCGGCACCGTGGGGCCCGCGCCGCCGGGGCGGGCACATGACTTTGGCACTTAACGCACCACCATGAACATACTCACCCGATTGCTTGGCAGTCGCAACGACCGACTGCTTCGCCGGTACCGCAAAACCGTGCAGCAAATCAACGGCCTTGAAGCCACCTACGAGGCCAAAACAGACGACGAGTTACGTGCCCAAACGCAGGCGCTTAAGCAACAAGTCGCCGAAGGTGGAACCCTTGAGCAGGTGCTGCCGCAAGCGTTTGCGCTGGTGCGCGAGGCCAGCAAACGCGTGTTGCACATGCGTCATTTTGACGTGCAACTGCTGGGTGGCTTGGCGCTGCACGAGGGCAAAATTGCCGAAATGCGCACCGGCGAAGGCAAAACACTCACCTCCACGTTGCCCATTTACCTCAACGCCCTGCGTGGTCAGGGTGTGCACCTGGTGACGGTTAACGACTACCTTGCTGCACGTGACGCGGCCTGGATGGGCCGTATTTACGAGTTTTTGGGTATGTCGGTGGGGGTGAACCTACCCGACCTTGACCGCAACCAAAAGCAAGCCGCGTATGCCTGCGACATCACCTACGGCACCAACAACGAATTTGGCTTTGACTACCTGCGCGACAACATGGTGTACGCCGCCACCGACCGAGTGCAGCGGCCCCTGCATTACGCCATTGTGGACGAGGTGGACTCGATTTTGATTGACGAGGCACGCACCCCGCTCATCATCAGCGGGCAAGCCGAAGACCACACCGCTATTTACGTGGCGGTCAACGCCGTGGTGCCCAGCCTGGTGCGACAAGAAGGCGAAGCCGACCCGCGCACCGGCGAGGGCGTGATCACGCCGGGTGACTTCACCGTGGACGAGAAAGCGCGTCAGGTGTACCTAACCGAGCAAGGCCACGAGCACGCCGAGCAGTTGCTGGCCCAGGCAGGGTTGTTGCCCGAAGGCGCCTCGCTATACGATGCGAGTCACATCACTCTTATGCACCACGTGCTGGCGGCCCTTCGCGCGCATCACCTGTACCTGCGCGACCAGCATTACGTGGTGCAAAACAACGAGGTGGTGATTGTTGACGAGTTCACCGGGCGGCTCATGGCCGGGCGGCGTTGGAGCGACGGGCTGCACCAGGCGGTAGAGGCCAAAGAAGCGGTGGCGATTCAGGCCGAAAACCAAACCATGGCCTCCATCACGTTTCAAAACTACTTTAGGCTGTACAACAAACTGGCAGGTATGACCGGTACGGCCGATACCGAGGCCTACGAGTTTGAGCAAATTTATTCGCTAGAGACGGTGGTGATACCGCCCAACAAACCCAACCGCCGCAAAGACGAGTTGGACCGGGTGTACAAAACCACCCCTGAAAAGTACCAAGCCGCCATTGAAGACATTCGCGCCTGCCATGAGCGCGGCCAACCGGTGCTGGTGGGCACTTCGTCGATCGAAAACTCCGAAATCATCGCCCAGTTGCTTACCCAGGCCAAACTGCCGCACGAGGTGCTCAACGCCAAGCAACACGCGCGCGAGGCCGACATCATCGCGCAAGCCGGGCGTTTGGGCTCTATCACCATTGCCACCAACATGGCGGGTCGCGGCACCGACATTGTGCTGGGCGGCAACCTCGAAAAGTGGTTGCTGCAAGCTGGCATCGACCCGGCCAAGCCACAGGCAGCCGATGTCGCCAAACGCGACGAGCTCAAGGCCGCGTGGGACCAAGAACACCAGCAAGTGGTTGAGTTGGGTGGCTTGCGCATCATCGCCACCGAGCGTCACGAATCGCGCCGCATCGACAACCAGTTGCGCGGCCGCTCCGGGCGGCAGGGTGACCCCGGTTCGTCGCGTTTTTACTTAAGCCTGGATGACCCGCTGATGCGGATTTTTGCGGGCGACCGGGTGCGTGCCATCATGGACCGGCTCAAAATGCCCGAGGGGGAGGCGATTGAGGCCGGCATGGTGACGCGCAGCATTGAAAGCGCGCAGCGTAAGGTAGAGGCGCGAAACTTTGACATCCGCAAGCAGTTGTTGGAGTACGACGACGTCTCCAACGACCAGCGCAAGGTGATTTACACCCAACGCAACGACATTTTGGAAGCTGAGAAGCTGCGCGAACAAGTGGACGCGCTGCGCCACGGCAGCGTGCAGGCCATGGTGGCGCTGCACGTGCCCCCCGACAGCGTGGAAGAGCAGTGGGATTTGCCCGCACTTAGCCAAGCGCTGCAGGGCGAGTGGGGCGTCAGCCTAGACGTGGTCGCGCGGGTGGCTGAGTCCAGTGAGATGGACGCCGACGAAGTGCTCGCCCTGGTAACTGAGGCGGTTGACGCGCAGTTCAACGACAAGCTGCAACAAATTGGCGAAGAAAATTTTTCGCAATTCGAGCGCATGGTGTTGTTGCAGGTGCTTGACTCGCACTGGCGCGAGCACCTTAGCGCCCTTGACCACTTGCGCCAGGGCATTCACCTGCGTGGTTACGCGCAAAAGCAACCCAAGCAAGAATACAAGCGCGAGGCGTTTGAGCTGTTTGGGCGCATGCTCGACCAGGTGCGCGACGAAGTGACGCGCATTTTGCTTACCGTACAAATTGCCCAGCCCGAGCAAGCCAGCGAGGCCGCCGAGGCGATGCAAGCCCAAGGCAGCGGCATGCAGCAGGTGGTGGCCAGCGGCCCTGACGAGAGCGGCAACCCCGTGGCGCAGCCCACTTCGGGGTGGGTGATGCAGCAAGAGGTCGAGCGCGTGGGCCGCAACCAGCCCTGCCCGTGCGGCAGCGGCAAAAAGTACAAGCATTGCCACGGTGCACTAAGCTAGGAGACTCAGGTCATGCCAGTGAATTTGCCCCCTCCCACGGCGCAATCGCTCAAGCCAGTGGCTGGGCTGGACA
>JALRBF010000343.1 GCA_023262365.1 Burkholderiaceae bacterium | reverse complement strand
AACACGCACCTCGGCCCCGCTGGGCGCCATGACGGCCACCCCTGGCAACGCGGCACGTACCGCCGGCGCGGACACGCTGCCAGCGCGTGTCGCCGCCTTGGCCCATAGCCACACCGCCAGGTAAGATGCTTCCATGGGGTCGGTGGTAAGCGGCCTTTGGGCGTGTCCGGGCAGCCGACGCTGCCGCGCGTGCAAGGCCCACCTCTGCCTAAAGCGCTCGGCGCCTGCCCCGCCCAGGGTATGAAAGTAAGACCACAACGCCAGGTGCCCGGCGCTGATGCTGGGGTCGTGCATGCGTAGCTCTTCTTCGCTTAGGCCCACGCCAAACACCGGCAGGTCTTGCGCGGTAAGCCCGGCCGCGCCTAGGGCGCGCAGCCAACGCAGCGCGGCCACACCCTCTAGGCTGCTGATCACCACCGGGCGCGCGTTGTGCCCGTGCTGCATGGCTTGGGCCACCAGTTCGTCAAAATTGTTGTGGCCGTACGCCACACGGCGCTGCATGATGGCCTCGGGTGGTACACCCCGGGCGGCCAAAATGGCGCGCAGTTGGTTGTGCATGGCCACGCTAAACGACGAGTCCATCCCCAGCAGCACCCAGCGCACCGCCGTACCGCCGTAGTTACGCGCCAGGTAGCGCACGGCAAACGGCAGCATCAGCGGCAGCGGCGTGCCGCCGTACACGGCATGTTGGCTAAACACCTCATCTTCGCTGGTGCCCGGATAAAACAACAGGCCGTTGGCGGCCTCGACTTGAGCGGTCATCGCCTGGCGTGTCTCTGAGGCCCAACCGCCAAAAACCGCAGATGCCCCCTGACCGTTGAGCAAGGCCTCGGTGTGGGCCGCGGCCAAGGCGGTGTTGGAGTCACTGTTGCGCAGTTCGAGGCGCAACGTGCGCCCCAGCACGCCACCTTGCTCATTCACTTCGTCCACCGCCATACGCAGCGCCTCGGCAAACACCCACTCACTTACGGCCAGCGGGCCACTAAGGCTGTGCACGGCCCCCAGCACAATGGGCTGAGCCGCGCGCGCGCGACGCCACGGTGCGGCCACCACCGGCGCGGCCATGGCCCCGCCCAGCACCGGACGGCGCCCAATCATGACGCCGCGTTGCCAGGCACCGCTGGCTCCAAGTGCACGGTGCGGGTAGGAAAGGCAAAGTCGGCGCCGTGCCGATGCACGATGTTGACGATTTGCAGCAACACGTCTTCTTTGATGGCGTGAAACGCCTCCCACTCGGTGGTGCGCGTAAAAGCGTAAACCATGATGTCCAGCTGCGAGGCGCCAAACCCATTGAAGCGCACAATTTGTGTTTGGTCCGGGTCAATGGCTGGGTGCGTGGCCAACATGTCGCGAATGCCCTGCGTAATGGCCGCCACCTGCGCGCTGTCGGCGTAGCGCACGCCAATGGTTTCGCTGATGCGCCGATTGGTCATGCGCGAGGGGTTTTCAACCGCAATGCTCGCAAACATCGAATTGGGAATGTACAACGGCCGTTTGTCAAAGGTGCGAATGCGCGTTTGACGCCAGCCAATTTCTTCTACCGTGCCCTCAATTTGCCTATCGGGCGAGCGCACCCAGTCGCCCACCTTAAACGGGCGATCAAGGTAGATGATGAGGCCGCCAAAAAAATTGGCAAGCAAATCTTTGGCTGCAAAACCCACGGCAATGCCACCAATGCCACCAAAGGCCAGCACACCTGAGATGGAGTAGCCAAGGTTTTGTATTAACACCAAGGCCGTGGTGATGATGACGGACAAACGCAGCAGCTTGGCCACGGCCTGCGCCGTGGTGGGGTCGACGGCACCTTTGCCACCGGCCAGAATGTTGCGCTCAACGTAGCGAATAAAGCGCGTAAAAAACCACGCCACCAAAACAATGTGCAACACCTTGCGCAGTTCGGGCCATACGTCCCACACCGGCAAGGGGGCGGCGCTGCGCAAAATGGCAACCGCCACGCTTAAGCCAAACGTCCACACCAACAAGCGCAGCGGCAAGCGCGCGGCCTCTAGCATGGCGTCGTCCCAAAGCGAGGCGGTGTGCTGCACCCGCCTAACCAGCAAGCCCAGCACACGCAACAGCACAAAGTTCATGCTCACAGTGGCCAGCACCACGGCAAATACCTGCACCAGCCATACACGCCAGTCGGTTGAAGTTCCCAGCCAATCGGTTATGCTCATGGCGAATATTTTAAGTTTATGACGTGCTCACTGATTTTGCGTGATTTTGTTGCCCGCCCCGCGCTTGCCATGGCGCTGCTGGGTGGGCTGTGCGGTGCTGAGCTGGGGCAAGCCTGGGCGGCCGAGCCCACATCAACGCCCGCGTCGAAACCCGAACCCGACCGGCTAAGCTACACCTTGGGCGTTCGTGCCAAGATAGGTGACTTGGGCGACCCACTGGGCAGCGCCAAGCTCAGGCCGCGCTTGGGGCTGCGCTACGGCAAGTGGAAGCTGGGCATTGGCGACGGGCGCGAGTGGCTACAGTTTTCGGGGTACATCGAAGAAAAGGGCATCAGCTACCAAGTCAGCGAGACCAGCCGCTGGCAAGTTAGTGCCTCGGGGCGTCTGTTTAATGCCAGCACCGGTGGCCGCTACGACTTAAACGAACCCGACAGCCTAAAGGGCAAGCTGGGCATTCAGGCCACGGCCTCGGTGAATTACACGTTATCGCCGGTGTTGTCGGTGGGGGTGTCGGTGATGCACGATTTGCTTGGCGACGGCAACGGCCAAACCGTTGGCCTAGGGGTTTCGCGCACTTTTGCGGTGGACGAGAACCGCGTGATTTACGCCAGCGCCGGCGTTACCTGGGGCTCGGCACAACATTGGCAAACCGCGCACAACCGGGGCGGCTACAGCAGCGCCCAGCTTGGCAGCGGCCTGGGTTCGGTGGGGTTTGGTTTGGCCTACCGCCACGCACTTAGCCCAAGCCACGCCTGGTACGCCAAAGCCAGCACGGGCTACAACCTGGGGCAGCGGCGCACCCTGTATGGCAACAAGCCAAGCAGCGGCGGTGAGCTTGGCATGCTGTGGTTCACGCGCTAACACGACCTGTTACGCAAAGTTTTCGGTATCAACCTCTGAGGTACCCTGCGCGCTGTAGCGTGCGCCAGCCACGTTGCCTTGGTGAATCAGGCCATCAAGGCGCTGCATCACCTCGTCGCTAAGCTTTACCTGCGCTGCGGCCACGTTGTCGCGCAAATGCGCCACCGAGGTGGTACCCGGAATGGGCACCACATGCGGCGCACGGTGCAGCAACCAGGCCAGCGCCAGCTGCGCTGGGGTGCAACCCACCTCTTGCGCCAGCGCCACGTAGGGCGGCAACAAGGCCAGGTTTTGGGCGTAATTGTTGGCCTCAAAGCGCGGCATGCTGCGGCGTATGTCTTTGGCGTCGAGGGTGTCGGTTTGGTGCAAGGTGTTGCACAAAAAGGCCCGCGCCACGGGGCTAAACGCCACAAACGTCACGCCCAATTCGGCGCAGGTCTCAAGCACGGCAATCTCCGGGTTACGCGTCCACAGCGAATACTCGGTTTGCAGCGCGCCAATGGGGTGCTCGGCGTGCGCACGGCGCAGCGTATCGGCCGAGACCTCTGAGAGGCCGATTTGCCGAATTTTTCCAGCGCGCACCAAGTCGCCCAACGCGCCCACGCTTTCTTCAACCGGTACTTTTTTGTCCCAACGGTGCAAGTAGTACACGTCAATCACGTCGGTGCGCAGGCGTTGCAGCGCCTCGTCGCAGGTTTGTTTGATGGTGTTGGGGCGGCCATCAATCACACGCACTTTTTTGCCGTCGCCGTTCACGTCCACGCCCGTCATGCCGCACTTGCTGGCCAACACCATACGCTGGCGCTGGCTGCTAAGCACGTCGCCCAGCAGGCTTTCGTTGTGGCCAAAGCCGTACAAGGCGGCGGTGTCGAAGTGGGTAACGCCTTGGTCCAGCGCCTCAAGCAGCACGCGCTGGGCTTGCTCGCGCGAAACCGGCGGGCCATAGGCGTGGCTTAGGTTCATGCAGCCCAGTCCGATGGGAAACACATCAAAGCCAGCAAGGCGGCGTGGGGCGGGAGTGCTCATGGTTGGTGCCTTTTGTCTGTGGTGGGCCGGGCGTGGCAAGTGGCCAATTAGGCCTGTAGCTGTTGCTCGAGTTGATGCATGATTTGGTAGCACGGCAGCACCTGCTGCACGCTGGCGTTGGGCTGGCGGCCCTCACGAATGGCAGCAAAAAATTCACGGTCTTGCAGCTCAATGCCGTTCATCGAAACATCAACCGTTGAGACGTCAATGGGGGTTTCTTTGCCGTCAAACAAATCGTCGTAGCGCGCCAAGTAGGTGCCGGTGTCACCAATGTAGCGAAAGAACGAGCCCAACGGGCCATCGTTGTTAAACGACAGCGACAGCGTGCAAATGGCGCCGCTGGCGGCTTGGAGCTGAATGCTCATGTCCATGGCAATGCCCAGCTCGGGGTGCGTGGGGCCGGCAATGGCGTTGGCCTTTACCACCGGGCTTGCACACTGGTAGGCAAACAAATCAATGGTGTGCGCGGCGTGGTGCCACAACAGGTGATCCGTCCAGCTGCGCGGCTGGCCCGCGGCGTTGATGTTGGTGCGGCGCAAAAAGTAAGTTTGCACGTCCATTTGCTGCAGCTGCAGTTGCCCGGCCTGCACGCGCTGGCGCACCCACTGGTGACTGGGGTTAAAGCGGCGGGTGTGGCCCGCCATGGCCACCAAGCCGCTTTGGGCTTGCAACTCCACCAGCGCTTGGCCTTCGTTCAATACGTCGCACATGGGAATTTCGACTTGCACGTGCTTGCCCGCCCGCAAGCACGCCATGGCCTGGGTGGCGTGCAGCTGCGTGGGGGTGGCCAAAATCACGGCGTCCACGTCGTCGCGGGCCAGCACCTCATCAAGTTCGGTGGTGGCCACGTCAACGCCGTAGCGCTTGGCTGCCTCTTGGGTGGGCTCAAGGCGTCTGCCCACCAGGGCCACGGGGCGCACGCCCTTGATGTTTTTGATGCCGTCAAGGTGCTTAAGGCCAAAGGCCCCCACACCGGCTAAGGCCACGCGAATGTCTGAACCCATGCTGTTATGCCTCCTGCAAAATCAAATGTCCCACGGCGGTGTTAGACGCCGGCACGTGGTAGAACCGATGTTTAACCTGCGGTGCGGGGCCGCCAGCGGCGTCTGCCATCGCGCCGCGCGCAATCAGCCACATCACCAGTTCAATGCCCTCGCTGCCGGCTTCGCGCACGTAATCAATGTGCGGCACTTCGGCCAAGGCCGCCGGCTCGGCAATGAGTCGGTCCAAAAACCGGTTGTCCCAGTCTCGGTTAATCAAACCGGCGCGCGCACCCTGCAGTTGGTGGCTCATGCCGCCAGTGCCCCAAATGTGGACGTTCAAGTCCTCGTCGTAACTTTGCACCGCGCGGCGAATGGCGCGGCCCAGCTCAAAGCAGCGGCGGCCGCTTGGCACGGGGTATTGCACCACGTTAACGGCAAACGGAATCACCGGGCAAGGCCAGGCTTCGGTGGCTGGGTCGCGCGCGCCGCACATAAGCGACAGCGGCACCGTCAAGCCATGGTCCACGTCCATTTGGTTGACGATGGTTAGGTCAAAGTCTTGCTGAATCACGCTTTGCGCAATGTGCGAGGCCAGCGCCGGGTGGCCCTGCACCACCGGCACCGGGCGCGGGCCCCAGCCCTCGTCGGCAGGCCGGTACGACTGGCCGGTGCCGATGGCAAAGGTAGGAATCATTTGCAGGCTAAAGGCGGTGGCGTGGTCGTTGTAAATCAAAAACACCACGTCAGGCGGGTTGTCTTTCATCCATTGTTTGGACGGCAGGTAGCCATCGAACACCGGTTGCCAATAGTCTTCTTGGGTTTTGCCCAGGTCAAGTGCCGCGCCAATGGCGGGCACGTGCGAGGTAAACACCGAGGCGGTGATGCGTGCCATGGGTTATGCCTTTCTGCCAGCTTGGCCTTGGGGTTGTCGGTGGGCTTGGGCGTCGCCGTCTTCGCCCACGTAGCGGTTGCCCTGTACCGAGCGGCCACCGGCGACCATCATGGCGCGGTATTCGTCTTCGGTCATGCCGGTCATGGAGCCGGCCATTTGTTGAAAGCTCTTGCCGTGCGTGGCGCCGAGTTTGGCCAAAAAGTAAATGTTGCCGCCCAAGCGTATGCACCAGTTTAGGTCGCGCGCCAGCACGGCTTGCTTTTGCTCCTCGGTCATGTCCCACTCGTCTAGGTAGGCGCGCTCGTCGGCTTTAAAGCGTTCACGGTTGTCTGCCGTCATCAAACTCATGCAAAACTGGTT
>JALRBF010000318.1 GCA_023262365.1 Burkholderiaceae bacterium | reverse complement strand
AAGCGTGCTGCTTGGCATGCTCACCCGCTTTACCCAAGCCGATGTGGTGGTTATTGGCTTGGTCGGTGAGCGTGGCCGCGAGGTGCAAGCCTTTATTGCCGAGACCTTGGGTGCGGAGGGCTTGGCCAAGTCGGTGGTGGTGGCCGCACCGGCCAATGTGTCGCCGGTGTTACGCATCAAAGCTGTGCAGCTGACCCATGTGATCGCCGAATATTTTCGCGACCAAGGCAAAAGCGTATTGATGCTGGTGGATAGCCTAACCCGTGTGGCGCACGCCCAGCGTGAAATTGGATTGGCCGTGGGTGAACCGCCCACCGCCAAAGGCTACCCGCCCTCGGTATTTGCTTTGCTGCCCAACCTGATTGAGCGTGCGGGCGTAGGTCGCCACGGTCATGGCGCCATCACCGCCATTTACACGGTACTGGCTGAGGGTGACGACGCCAACGACCCAGTGGTGGACATTGCCCGTGCCTCGTTGGACGGGCAAATCGTACTCTCGCGTCGCCTAGCGGATGCGGCGCACTACCCGGCCATTGATTTGAACGGCTCGATTTCTCGGCTCATGCAAAACCTGTTGTCTGCGGAGGACTTTAAGCTGGCCAATCGGGTGCGGCGACTGTGGAGCTTGTACGAGCAAAACCAAGATTTGATTCAGGTGGGCGCCTACGAGCATGGCACCAATCCTGACTTGGATTTGGCGATTCAACTGCGAGTAGAAATGGAAGCGTTTCTCAAACAAGACATGCACGTGGGTGTCTCTCGTGATGAAACCTGGGCCACGCTGCGGCAAGTGATGCGGGCGCTGACATGACAACCACGCCAGCTACGCGCTGGGACTTGCTTGCCGTGCGCGCCAAGCGGCGTTGGCACGACGCGCAGCGCGACTTGGTGCAGGCCAAAGAGAGGTTGCGTTTGGCCAAAGTCAGGCAGCAGCAGGTGCAAAGCATGGTCAACAGCTACCACGAGCGTGCGGTCCTCCGTCAACAAACGGGGCGTTTGGTTGGCGATGTGTCGCTTGGCATGCATTTTTTGGGGCAACTGAGCACCGTACTTAAGGGCGCCGAACAAGAAGTGGCCATTGGCGAGCGACGCTTGGAGCGCGCGCAAAAACTCGCGGCAGAGGCCAAGTTGGCGTGGGACAAAGTCGAGCAACTCGAACAACGGCAATCGGCCCGGCTGCATCGGGCGGCACACCAAAAAGAGCAAAAAGGCTTCGACCAGTTGGCGTTGGTGCGCTACCATCAACGGCAGACTTAGCCGAAAGATTGGTGTTGTTGTACCGTTTTCAATCTGCCGCTACCGCCGATGTGGTTGTGCTGTCCGAGACGGCACAGCGCATTTTGCGGTTGTGGAACAAATCGCTTGATGGTCCTGGCATTCTCTTGCTCGATGATATGCCCCAAGCCCGTGTTGCGCTGGTGCAAGAGGCAGAGCGTGAAGCCGCCGACGTGGAGCAGCGACGTGCTGAGGCGTTGGCCGCGGGTGAGCGGCTGGCAGCGTCGGATGCCATCGCCTTTCGCACCCGCATTGCCCCCTTGCTCAAGGTGCTTGAAACCTGCATGAAAGAAGAAGCCGACTTAACTTGGCGCGTTTGAACGGCTCGTTGCGGCAGTGGAGTGCAACCATGTTGCCAACGCCATCCCCGGTGCAAGGCCAAGCGCCTGCGCCAACGGATTGACATGGCTGACGATGCCGTCGGCCAGTGTGCTGGCAGCCTCGCCAATCCGTGCGCTGGTATGGGCTACGGTGGCTGCGGCCACGCCATGCTGGGCCAGCAGCGCCAAACTGGCAAGGCCCGCGTTATCTTTGCCGACCCCCGCGTCGTTGAAAACCACCAACCAGGGCATGGCAACCAGCGCGTAGCGGGCGGCACTCAAACCACCGTGTGACCCAGTAATGGCAACACAGCCACGATCCGATTCGGTTAACTCGGCTGCCGAATCGACCACCCGCTGCACCCTGCCGGCTGAGCTATTAATCGTATTGTCTGGCGTCTTCAATCACCTTACCGTCGTTGGGTAGCGTGCCCACGGCCACCGCCTCGATGTGGGCGCGTAGTTTGGTCACGTCCCTCACCGCCGTGGTCAGGGCCTCACGCAGTGTCTCGTCCATGGCATCGCATTCCACCCGCAGCGTCACTTCGTCGTTGGCCATGGCGCCAGTCACCACCAAGCGCGCTTTGCTGCATTGCGGGGTGCGTTGCAACACCTGGGCCACTTGTGCGGGATGGACAAACATGCCGCGCACCTTAGTGGTTTGGTCGGCGCGGCCCATCCAACCCTTGATGCGCGTGTTACTGCGCCCTGTGGGGCAAGCACCAGGCAAAACGGCGGATAAATCACCGGTGCCAAAACGTATCAATGGGTAGGCGGCGTTGAAGTTGGTTACCACCACCTCGCCCGCCTCGCCTGGGGCCACGGGGTCGTTGGTGCCAGGCCGCACGATTTCAAGCAGCACGTCTTCATCAACCACCAACCCTTCGTAAGCGCTGGTTTCATAGGCAATCAGCCCAACGTCGGCGGTGGCGTAGCACTGCATCCCCTGCACGCCACGTTCGGCCAACCATTGCCGCAGTGAGGGGGGAAACGCCTCCCCCGAGACCATGGCTTTGCGCAAAAAGGGCAGGGCCAGCTTGGCCTCTTGCGCCCGCTCGAGCAAGATGCGTAAAAAGCTCGGCGTGCCGCAGTAGCCGTCGGGGCGCAGGTCGACCATGGCCTGCAGTTGTTGCTCGGTCTGACCGGTGCCCCCGGCAAATACGCTACAGCCCAGATGGTGGGCGCCGGTCTCCATCATGCTGCCTGCTGGGGTGAGGTGATACGAGAAACAGTTATGAATCAAATCGCCGTCGCGAAAGCCCGCAGCAAACAGTGCCCGAGCCATGCGCCAATAGTTGTGTGCGCTGCCCTCGGGTTCGTAAAGGGGGCCCGGGCTGGCAAACACACGCGGCATGCGTGGACCGTACCGCATGGTGGCAAAGCCACCAAAAGGCCGCTCGGAGCGGGTGGCTTGTTGCTGACCCAGCAACTCGCTTTTACGCAGCACCGGTATGGTGGCAAGTTGTTCGCGCGTGGTCACCGCGCTGGGGTTAACGCCCGCTAACCACTGC
>JALRBF010000264.1 GCA_023262365.1 Burkholderiaceae bacterium | reverse complement strand
GCCCGCAACTAAGCACCGAACCCGCGGCCAACGCGGGCTACGGCGACACCCTAGCCGCGCAAGCGTGGAACCTAAGCCTAGATCAACCCCAGGGCGTGGACCAACTGCGCAGCGAACTGGTGCGCATACGCGACCTGCTCGACCCCGACCGGTAACACACTGGCTATAATTGCTACTCTCGGCGTGTAGCGCAGCCTGGTAGCGCACTTGCATGGGGTGCAAGGGGTCGCGAGTTCGAATCCCGCCACGCCGACCATTTACCCGTTTAAAGACCTCTAGGAATGACCACCTAGGGGCTTTTTTTCTTTCTGCTAGCGGGGTAGGTTGTTGGAAAAAACCGACACCACGGCGGGCTAACTTGGGTATCTTGAGGGTCAATCACCCACTGACTGCCCGCCATGCCCTACATTACCCGCGCCGATTGCCAGCACCTTGATAGCCAAGACGGGTTGCGTGGCTTGCGCGAGCGGTTTGCCTTGCCCTCGGGCGTGATTTACCTAGACGGCAATTCGCTCGGTGCCATGCCGCACGCGGTGGCGCAACGGCTGCAGCAAACCGCCGCCAGTGAGTGGGCGCAGCAGCTTATAGGTGGCTGGAACCAAGCCGGGTGGTACACCTTACCGGCGCGGGTGGCGAGCAAAATTGCGCCGTTGTTGGGGGCCGAGGCCGGCGATGTGATGGTGGGCGACAACACGTCGGTGAATTGGTACAAGGTATTAAGCGCGGCGGTGGCCATGGCCAAGGAGCAAGACGCCACGCGGCGGGTGTTGCTAACTGAGTTGGGCAACTTTCCCACCGACCGCTACCTTGCGCATTCGGTGGCGCAGCAGCACGGCTTAACGTTGCGTGAGGTACCGCCACACACCATCGCCCGGGCGCTGGGCCCGGAGGTGGCGGTGCTGGCCCTCACGCATGTGAACTACCGCACTGGGGCCATGCACGATTTGCCCGATTTGGCGCGGCGTTGCCACGCGGCGGGCGTTTTGAGCGCGTGGGACTTGGCGCACAGCACCGGCGCGGTGCCGCTGGCCTTGCAGGCGTGGGGCGCCGATTTTGCGGTGGGCTGCGGTTACAAGTACTTAAATGGTGGGCCGGGTGCGCCGGCCTTTTGGTGGGTGCACCCCAATAGGCAAACCGGGTTGGAGCAGCCGATTAAGGGGTGGTTTGGGCACGCGCGCCCGTTTGCGTTTGTGCCCGATTTTGAGCCAGCCGCCGGCGCGGCCGGTTTGCAAACGGGTACGCCACCGGTGTTGAGTTTGGTGGCCTTAGACGAGGCCTTGGAGGTGTTTGCCCAGTTGGCACCGGTGGGCGGCATGCAGGCCTTGCGCCACAAGTCGGTGGCGCTTACCGAGTTGTTTGTGGCCCTGTTTGACGAACGCTTGGCGGGCTTGGGGTTTGCGTTGGCGTCGCCGCGTGAGGCGGCGCGCCGGGGCTCGCAGGTAAGCGTGCAGTTTGCCGGCGATGGGTACGCCCTTATGCAGGCGTTGATTGCACAGGGTGTGGTGGGCGATTTTCGCGCCGGTAGCCCCACCGACCAAACCCCTGACCTGATGCGTTTTGGCTTTGCGCCGCTGTACAACAGCTTTGACGAGGTGTGGCTTGCGGTGCAGTGCATTGAGCAATTGGCGCAACAAGGCACATGGCAGCGGCCGCGCCAAGCGGCACGCCAAGGGGTAACGTAGAGATGACGGACGCGATGCAAAACACCGAGCCAGCGGCTAACTTAACGTATCACGATTACTTGGGGCTTGACCAGGTGCTCGGTGCGCAAGCGCCGCGTTCACAAGACCCCAACGAGCAGCTGTTCATTATTCAGCACCAAACCTCTGAGCTATGGATGAAGCTGATGATTCACGAATTGGATGGCGCCATGGCGGCCATGCGCCAGCACGACATGCCGGTGGCGTTTAAGATGCTCGCGCGCGTCTCGCGCGTGTTTGAAACCTTAATTCAAGGCTGGAGCGTGCTCAACACCATGACGCCCAGCGAGTATTCGATGATGCGGCCCTCGCTGGGGCAATCCAGCGGTTTGCAAAGTTGGCAGTACCGCGCCATTGAGATGATGCTGGGCAACAAAAACGCCGCTCACCTTGCGCGCT
>JALRBF010000228.1 GCA_023262365.1 Burkholderiaceae bacterium | reverse complement strand
CCCGCGAGCCATATTCGTAAATGCCGTCCATGCTCATGTGCCGCTCGGGGTAGCTTGCCGGGTTAAACATCTCCGACAAAAACTGCTCCGAGCCGGCGTCGCCATGCAGCACGTGGTTTTCGCCGCCCTCTTCGTAGTTCAGCACAAACTGCACCGCCACGCGTGCCCCGCCCGGCCACTGCGCGTGCGGCACGTTGGGGCCGTAGCCAACCAAGTCGCGGGGGTAGGGCAGGGTAGCGTCGTAAAGCATGGGGCGTGGCCTTGGCAACGGGTGGGTGGGAAACGCGGCCAGGGCGCTGCCGTGCGCCCAACCGGTTAGCAAAATTCTATCCACCTTAAACCCTTGGGCGCCAGAAGGCATACGCGCTACCATGGCAACACGCTGCGCCGCTGGTGGCGCGGCCCGTTTTGGATGGCACATGGGACTGAGCACACACGTTTTGGACACCATGCACGGCACCCCCGCCGCGGGTATGCAAGTGCGGCTGTACGCCGTGGCAGCCCAGGGCGCCCCCGAGCTGTTGGCCGATTTGCGGCTTAACGACGATGGGCGCAACCCAGGCGGCTTGCTGATTGCGCACGACGCGCTGCGGGTGGGGCGTTACCGGCTGGTGTTTGAGGTGGCGGCTTACTTTGCCAGCCGTGGCGTGGCCTTGCCACAGCCCAACTTTCTCGAGGCCGTCACGCTTGACTTTGGCGTGGCCCACCCCACGCAGCACTACCACGTGCCGTTGCTGGTGAGCCCGTGGAGCTACAGCACCTACCGCGGCAGCTAGCACCCGTGCTGTGGCGCTAACGCTGACCCTCGGTGAGCGTGTCCAGCTGAAACCGGCCGCTGGCGTCCCACAGCCACGTGTCGGTGTACACCACCCCACCCATTTGCCACGGCGCCGGAAACGGCGCGGCCTCGCGCATCATGCGCTCAATCGCGGCCACCACCTCGGGCGCGTGGCGCGGCGCGCGCATCCACTGCAGGCCAAGCAACTCGCCGCCGCGTCCAATGCGCGCGCGCAGCACACCCACGGCGTGCAGCAAGGGCGGCAACTTACCTTGGTACACCTGCGCGCGGTGGCGCTGGTACAGGTGGCGTGCGCCGTCTTGCCGATACGCGCGGGGGGTGGTGGCAAGTGAGGCCCGCGCCGGCGGCTCCTCGGCTGCTGCTTGGGCCGCTGTGGCCGGCGGCGGCAAGGGCGGTAGCGCCCGCGCGCCCAGGGCATCGGGCCGGGGCAGGGGGTACACCTTGGCTGGAGGCAGCGCCGCACAGCCACTCAGCAGCACGCCGGCCCACAGGGCCAGCACGCGCCCGTTCATGGGGCGCTGCAGCCCCCATTGGGGGCATATCGTGGGGCAGGGACGCAAGCGGCAAACATGGCGCCAAGTCTAGCCCGAGCGCCTTAGAATGGCCGCTACCCCTTGTTTCATTTACCCAACCCCCGCGCAGCATGGCCGAAGTCACCAACACCGTACGTTTTGTTCTTGATGGCGCGCTAGTCGAAGCGCAAGGCGTGCGCCGCACCACCACCGTGCTCGACTACTTGCGCGAGCGCCTGCATCGCACCGGCACCAAAGAGGGCTGCGCCGAGGGCGATTGCGGCGCCTGTGTGGTGTTGGTGGGCAGCCTCAATGCCGCAGGCGACGGCATTGACTACCTGCCGGTCAACAGCTGCATTCAGTTGCTGCCTGCCCTAGACGGCAAAAGCATCAAAACCGTAGAAAGTTTGCAGCAGGCCGATGGCACGCTGCACCCGGTGCAGCAAGCCATGGTCGATTGCCACGGCTCGCAGTGTGGCTTTTGTACCCCGGGTTTTGTCATG
>JALRBF010000190.1 GCA_023262365.1 Burkholderiaceae bacterium | reverse complement strand
GGCTGCGGTGGTGCCCAGCGCCGTCATGGCCTTGGCCATGCGTGGGGCGCTGATGCGCGCGGCGCAGGGGCACGCGGCCATGTCCCTCATGACGCTGTTGGCCTACGAAATGCTCAAAGTGGCGCTGGCGGTTGCGCTGTTGGCGATGGCACCCACGTGGTTGAGCCCAGTGATATGGCCCGCTTTGCTGGTGGGGTTGGTGGTGACGCTTAAAGCGCACCTGCTGGCACTGGCGTGGCGCCCGGTGGGCCGGGTGCGCCCAAGGGTAGCGCAATACCCCGACGAATGACTGGGCTGTAGGCTTGGTGTAATCCCTCATGTGCTACAGTTCGCGTTTTTTCGAAACCTGACCACAACATCATGGCTTCCGAGCAAGGCCCAAGCGCCGGTGCGTACATTCAGCACCACCTGACACACCTGCAAAATCAGGCGCCGTCCTCGGTGGTTGACTTTGCGGTTTTTAATTTGGACACCCTCTTTTGGTCGGTTGCCATGGGGTTGTTGGGCTGCTTTTTGCTATGGTTGGGCGCACGCGCGGCAACCAGTGGCGTGCCGGGTCGGGTACAGGCCGCGGTCGAAATTCTGGTTGAAATGGTGGACAACCAAGCCAAAGGCATCGTGCACAACGCGCAAAGCCGCAAGGTGGTCGCCCCCCTGGCGCTCACCGTGTTTGTCTGGATCTTTTTCATGAACGCCATGGACTTGATTCCGGTGGATTTGCTGCCTAAGCTGTGGGAAGGGCTGTACGCCCTGATGGGCTTGGACCCGCACGACGCGTACATGCGCGTGGTGCCCACCGCCGATTTGTCTGGCGCCTTGGGATTGTCGGTGGGTGTGCTGCTGGTGTGCCTCTACTATGCCGTTAAGGTTAAGGGGCTGGGCGGCTACATCCACGAGTTGTTCACCGCGCCGTTTGGCAACCACCCGGTGCTTTACCCGTTTAACTTCGCCATGCAATTGGTCGAGATGGTGGCCAAAACCGTCTCGCACGGCATGCGACTGTTTGGCAACATGTACGCGGGCGAGCTCATCTTTATGCTCATCGCCTTGATGGGTGGGGCGTTCTCGTTCAGCGTCACGGGCTTGGCTTTGTCGATGGCGCACATTGTGGCGGGTACGGCGTGGGCCATTTTTCACATCTTGATCATCACGTTGCAGGCGTTTGTGTTCATGATGCTGACGCTGGTCTACGTGGGTCAAGCCCACGACCATCACTAACCTTTTTCTCTGTCATTGTCTGAAAACCCTTAAGGAGTCATCATGGAACTGATTGGATTTGTTGCGCTGGCCGCCGGCCTCATCATTGGCCTCGGTGCGGTGGGTGCCTGTATTGGTATTGGCATCATGGGCAGCAAGTACCTCGAGGCAGCGGCGCGTCAGCCCGAACTCATGGGCGAGTTGCAAACCAAGATGTTCTTGTTGGCGGGTCTGATTGACGCGGCCTTCATTATTGGTACCGGTGTGGCGCTGTGGTTTGCTACCGCCAACCCGTTCCTGGCGCAATTGGCCAACCTGCCCAAGTAACTCGCGGTGTGCGCTCCCGTGCGGGGCGCATGGTGCATGCCCACTCATTTGGGCATGCGGTTGACGCAAAAGGAAGACACGTGAGTATCACCGGAACCTTGATAGCCCAGATGCTGGTGTTCCTGATTTTGGTCGGGTTCACCATGAAGTTTGTGTGGCCGCCCATTGTGCAGGCGCTGGACGAACGCGCCAAGCGTGTGGCAGAGGGCTTGGCTGCGGCTGACAAAGCACGCAGCGAACTGGCCCACGCCAACGCCCGGGTTGAGCAAGAGCTGGCGCAGGCACGCACCGATTCGGTGGCGCGCCTAGCTGACGCCGAGCGCCGGGCACAGGCCATGATTGAGGAAGCCAAGGCCAAGGCGCAGCAAGAAGCCGCACAAATTTTGGCGTCGGCGCAGGCCGAGGCGCAACAGCAAGCGGCCAAGGTGCGCGACGCGTTGCGTGCCGAGGTGGCTGGCCTAGCGGTTAAGGGTGCTGAGCAAATTCTGCGCCGTGAAATTGACGCCAAGGCACACGCCCAGTTGTTGGACCAGCTCAAGGCTGAGCTTTAATCGGAGCGCAGCCATGGCCGAACTCGCCACCATTGCCCGCCCGTACGCTGAAGCGCTGTTTCAGGCCAGCGACGCCGATGCCGACGCTGTGTTGGCCTGGCTCGAGCCGTTGGCCGTTGCCGCTGCCCAGCCCGATGTGTTGGCGTTTTCCCAGCGTCCCTCGGGCACCGCAGCACAAACCGTAGAGGCCCTGGGTGGGGCCTTCAAAGGCGCGCTCAACGCCAAGGCCATTAACTTTTTAACAGCGATGGTTGAAAACCGGCGCTTGGCGGCCTTACCAGAGGTGGCGCGGCAGTTTCGTGCGCTGCGCAACGCGCGCTTGGGCACCCAAGACGCTCAGGTGTGGAGTGCCTTTGCGCTGGATCAAGCGGCGCTGGACGCGTTGCGCCCGGCGCTGGAGAAACGATTCGCGCGCCAGTTGAATTTGTCGGTACACGTTGACCCGCAGTTGATTGGCGGGGTGCGTGTGGTGGTGGGTGACGAGGTGTATGACGCCTCGGTCAGGTCCCGGTTGGAACACATGCGGGTGTCGTTGGCGGCGTGATGCCAAGGGCCCAGGCAAGAGCTTTTACATAGGAAACAAACATGCAACTCAACGCTGCCGAAATCTCCGAGTTGATCAAAAGTCGGATTGAAGGTTTGTCAGATGGCGCCAACGTGGCCACCGAGGGCACCGTGGTGTCGGTTACCGATGGCATTTGCCGCATTCACGGTTTGTCCGACGTGATGGCCGGCGAGATGTTGGAGTTCCCGGGCAACGTGTTTGGCCTGGCGTTAAACCTTGAGCGCGACTCGGTGGGCGCGGTGGTGTTAGGCAACTACGAGGGAATTTCTGAAGGCGACACCGTCAAGTGCACGGGGCGTATTCTTGAAGTACCCGTCGGCCCCGAGTTGATTGGCCGCGTGGTCAACGCCCTGGGGCACCCCATTGACGGCAAGGGCGCCATCAACGCCAAGCTCACCGACGTGATTGAAAAGGTCGCCCCGGGCGTGATTGC
>JALRBF010000181.1 GCA_023262365.1 Burkholderiaceae bacterium | reverse complement strand
CGTGATGCGCGGACAGACCGACCGCCGCGCCCACTTCATCTCGGTACTGGTCGCCGTGCGGCATGCCGACGACCCCGAGCCCCTGGTGGCCGTGGGCCGGGTAAGCGTAGACATTGCCCCGCAACCCGTAGGCGAACACGGCTTTGGCTTTGACCCCGTGCTGTACCTACCCGAACTGGGGCAAACCTTTGCCCAACTTGCCCCCGCCGACAAACTCGCCCGCAGCCACCGCGGCTTGGCCGCGCAGCGTATGGTTGAGCTGATGCGCCAACAGTGGGCGCTTACCTAGCGCCGTGGCCATGACGGGCCTGGCCAACCCCGACCCCCTAAATCTGCAGCGCCCCGGCACCCTGCAACTGCAGCCGCCACCGCTGGCGCTTTACGTGCACTGGCCGTGGTGTGTGCGCAAGTGCCCCTACTGCGACTTTAATTCGCACGCCACGCCCAGCCAAGGCGCCCCCATGCAAGCCTACGTGGACGCCTTGCGCGCTGACCTGGAGGCCGCGTTGCCCCTGATTTGGGGGCGCACCGTGCACAGCGTGTTCATGGGCGGCGGCACCCCCAGCCTGGCCGAGCCCGAGCTGATGGCCCAATGGCTCTCTACCCTGCGCGCCACCGTGCGCCTGGCCCCGAACGCCGAAATTACCCTAGAGGCCAACCCCGGCACCTTTGAAACCCAGCGTTTTGCCGACTACGTGCAAGCCGGGGTGACGCGCCTGTCGGTGGGCGTGCAAAGCTTTAACAACCGCGCCTTAGCGCAACTGGGCCGCGTGCACAACGCCGCACAAGCCCACGCCGCGCTGCAAGAAGCCGCGCGCGTGGCCCCCACCTTTAACCTTGACCTGATGTACGCCCTACCCGGACAAGACCTGGCCGCTTGCCGCCAAGACCTAACCGAAGCGCTGGCGCACGCGCCGCCGCACCTGTCGATTTACCAGCTAACGATTGAGCCCAATACGCTGTTTGCCGTGCGCCCGCCCAAGCTGCCCAACGACGACACCGCCTACGCCATGCTGGACGCGATTACCGAGGCCACCCAAGCCGCGGGGTTGGGGCGGTACGAGGTGTCGGCCTACGCCAAACCCGGCCATACCTGCTGGCACAACACCAACTACTGGACCTTTGGCGACTACCTTGGCATTGGCGCCGGCGCGCACAGCAAACTTAGCTTTGCCCACCGCGTGCTGCGCCAGGTGCGGCTGCGCGAGCCCGCGCTGTACATGCAGGGTGCGGCGCGTGGCCAAGCCGTGGCCAAGCAGCACGAAGTGGCGCGGCACGACCTGGCCTTTGAGTACATGCTGGGCGCGCTGCGGCTAAAACACGGCTTTACCCTTACCCAATTTACCGAGCGCACCGGCCTGCCACCCAGCGCCGTTCGCTCCGCACTAGACGAGGCACAAACGCGCGGCCTGCTGCACCAACAGGGCGACCACATCAGCCCCAGCGCCAAAGGCTACGACTTTTTAAGCGACCTGCAGGCCATGTTTTTGCCCCCCGATTCGCCCACCGTAGAATAAGCCGCACGGAAGCGTGGCAGAGCGGTTGAATGCACCGGTCTTGAAAACCGGCAAGGGTTTACGCCCTTCGTGAGTTCGAATCTCACCGCTTCCGCCA
>JALRBF010000126.1 GCA_023262365.1 Burkholderiaceae bacterium | reverse complement strand
ATTTTCTTCCTACTCCATTTGAGAAAGATTGTGAAAGTGGATATGCGTAAATTTCATGGTCATATGGAATACCATATTCTTCAAAAGTATGTAAATTTAAATATGCTTTAAAACCCAACCCAATCGTACGCCCCTAGCGGGCATGGAGGCTTTTGCCGGGCAAGTCATGCACACGCACGACTACCAAGGCGCGCAGCCCTGGCTGGGCAAACGTGTGGTGGTGTTTGGCTCGGGCACCAGTGGCCACGACGTGGCGCAAGACTTACAAAACCACGGCGTTGAGGTGTGCATGGTGCAACGCAGCCCAACCATGGTGCAAAACATTGAGCCCACCGCGCAACTCCCCTACGAACTGTACGACGGCGAGCTCGGCACCGACGTGTGCGACCTCATTACCGTAGGCACGCCCATGGACATGATTAAAGCGGCCAATCTGCGCTACCTTAAGCTGGCCCAGGCATCGGACACGGTGCTGCACGAAGGCTTGCGCCGTGCTGGTTTTCGGCTAGACGACGGCAGCAGTCACGGCATGAACTGGCAAATGCTGTACCTCACGCGCGGTGGCGGCTACTACTTCAACGTGGGCTGCTCCAACCTCATCGCCGATGGGCAACTTCCGGTGCTGGCCTTACAAGACATTGCGCATTTCGAAAGCGACGGCCTGCGCATGAAAGACGGCCGTCACGTGCCGGCCGACCTCATGGTCACCGCCACGGGCTACCACGGCATCTCAACCATGGTGGAACAACTCATGGGCAAAGACATCGCCGACCGCGTGGGACCCGTGTGGGGCATTGACGAGCAAACCCAAGAGCTCGCCAACATGTGGCAGCCCACACCGCAGCCAGGGCTGTGGTTTATTGCCGGGGCATTTGCGCAGTGCCGCATTTACTCGCAGCCCCTGGCGCTGCAAATTCAGGCCCAGCTGCGCGGCCTAAACGCGTAGTTAGGCCAAATCGCGCAACGGGTGCGCGTAGGCGGGCCACGGGCTGACAAAAAAGCCGTCCACGTCCTGCGCCAACACCTCGGCCATGGCAGCCGGCTGCCAGCGCGGCGCGTGGTCTTTGTCCACGGCCAAGGCGCGCACGCCTTCAAGGGTTTCGCTGGCGGCCACGCCACGCCAATGAAAGCAGTGCCGCACCATGTCACGCTCCATGCGCAGCACATCGGCCAGCGGCATGCCGCGGGCGCGACGAATCTGTGCCCAAATCACGTGGCACATCAGCGGTGAATGCCCGGCAATCGCCTCGCGCGCGGCGCTGGCCCACGCGCCCTCAACCTGCGCCAAGGCGTGCAGAGCTTGAGGCAGCGAAGGCAGGCCAAATACCGCGTCGATGGCGTCGACCGCTGCATGCCACTGCGTGGGCGCGGGTTGCGCTGCCTCGCGCGCGGCCTGCAGTGGGTCGGGCGACTGCCAAATGGTAGGCAGCGCATCCGTGGGCACACACCCATCGGCCAGGCCAAAGGCCACCGCGTCTCCAGCGTGCAGCACCTGCCCCGTTACGGCCAGCCATTCGCCCACGTGGCCCGGGCAACGACTTAAAAAATATCCACCCCCCACGTCCGGAAACAGGCCAATGCGCGCCTCAGGCATGGCCATGCGAGTGCTCGGCGTAACCACGCGGCACGCCGCGCCTTGGCTCAGGCCCATGCCCCCGCCCATCACCACCCCGTCCATCAACGCCACGTAGGGCTTGGGATAGACGTGAATCAAGTGATTGACCTGGTATTCCTCGGTAAAAAAATCTTCCAACGACGCATCGCCGGCCCGCGCTGCCTGGTGGAAGTAGCGAATGTCACCCCCCGCACAAAAATGTCCAAACGGCCCTTGCTTGTGGCTGCCACGAATTACCACCTGCCGTACCGCTGGGTTGTGTGCCCACTGCCTAAGCGTATGGCTTAGCGCACGCACCATAGACAGCGACAACGCGTTGAGCGCTTGCGGCCGATTCAGCGTGATGCGCCCCACGCCGTCCTGCCCCACTTCGACCACCACGTGCTCACTGCTTGCTTGTGCAGGCCCATTCACCATGCCTATCTCCTTATCGCAACGTCGGTTCAGCTCACACGCGAGGCACGCTTACGCTCGTGCTCTTTCAAAAATCGCTTACGCAGCCGAATCGACTTGGGCGTGATTTCGGCAAGTTCGTCGTCGTCAATAAACTCCACCGCGTACTCCAGTGTTAACTCGATCGGCGGGGTCAGACGAATCGCGTCTTCTTTGCCCGAGACGCGAAAGTTGGTGAGCTGCTTGGCGCGAACCGGGTTAACCACCAAATCGTTGTCACGGCTATGAATACCCACGATCATGCCCTCGTACACCGGGTCACCGGCCCGCACAAACATCCGCCCGCGGTCGTCGAGCTTACCCAGTGCGTAAGTCACGATCTCGCCGGTGTCTTGGCTAATCAACACACCATTCTTGCGCCCACCCAACTCACCTCGGTGCGGCTCGTAGCCGTCAAACACGTTGCTGGCAAGCCCCGAGCCTCGGGTGAGGTTAAGAAACTCGTTTTGAAAACCAATCAAACCCCGCGCCGGAATGCGGTACTCCAGCCGGACCCGGCCGCGGCCATCGGGCTCCATGTTCACCAACTCGCCCTTGCGCTCGCCCAAAGCCTGCATCACACCGCCCTGGTGCGCCTCTTCCACATCCACCGTCAGCCACTCAATGGGCTCAAGCCGCTCGCCTGCGGCATCTTGCCTAAACACCACGCGGGGCTTAGATACCGCCAACTCATACCCCTCGCGCCTTAGGTTTTCCAACAGAATCGTCAGGTGTAATTCGCCGCGACCCGAGACCTCAAATACCCCGTCTTCTTCGGTTTCGCGCACGCGCAACGCCACGTTGCTTTGCAGCTCGCGTTGCAAGCGGTCCCACACCTGGCGGCTGGTCACAAACTTGCCCTCACGCCCAGCCAACGGGCTGGTGTTGACGCAAAAGTTCATGGTCAGCGTGGGCTCATCAATGGTCAACATGGGCAAGGGCTGGGGCTGGTCGGTATCGGTAAGCGTCACGCCAATGCCCACTTGCTCCACGCCCGCCACCAGCACAATTTCACCCGGCCCGGCTTGCTCGGCCGCAGCGCGCTCAAGGCCCTCAAAGCGCAGCACCTGCATCACCTTGGCTTTGCCCAGGTTGTGCTCAGGCCCGGCCATCACCACCACCTCTTGCCCTTGGCGCAGCGTACCCGCGTTGATGCGCCCCACCCCAATACGCCCCACGTAGGTCGAATAGTCCAAAGACGAAATTTGCAACTGCAACGCCGCCTGCGGATCCCCGCTGTGCACCGGTACCCGCTGCACAATGGTGTCAAACAGCGCGGCCAAATCGGTACCCCACGCCGTTTCGGGCTCACCCTGCTGCAGTGCGGCCCAGCCATTGAGGCCCGAAGCATAGACCACCGGAAAATCTAACTGTTCCTCGGTGGCCCCGAGTTTGTCAAACAAATCAAACGCGGCGTTGACCACGTGGTCCGGCCGTGCACCCGGGCGGTCTACCTTGTTCACCACCACGATCGGGCGCAGACCAAGCGCCAGCGCCTTCTTGGTCACAAAGCGGGTTTGAGGCATGGGGCCTTCCACCGCGTCAATGAGCAGCAACACCCCATCCACCATGGACAACGCACGCTCCACCTCGCCACCAAAGTCGGCGTGCCCCGGTGTGTCCACAATATTGATGTGTGTGTCTTGCCACTTCACTGCACAGTTTTTGGCCAAAATCGTGATGCCACGCTCCCGCTCCAAGTCGTTGTTGTCCATCACGCGTTCGTCCACCTTTTGGTTGGCGCGAAACGTACCCGACTGGCGCAGCAACTGATCGACCAACGTGGTCTTGCCGTGGTCAACGTGGGCAATGATGGCAATGTTGCGTATGGTCTTCATGCAGTAATTTCCTGTTGACTAAGGGTTTGCTCAATTTCAATCGGCGAGAGCAGTCGCAGCGCAATCAATTCGTCGGCCACGCGCTTGGCCATGCCAAGAAAGGCCTGGGGCTGGCTGCCCCATACCGCCAGCGGCTCGGCCGCGGGCCCAGCAAGCCGGAGGCGCGCACCGGTTAAAAATCGCCCCGCCTGCTCGGGTGTGAGCGTGACCTTTGGCGCATCACCCAGCAGCGCCGAGGTGGGTAGCCAAGGCAACGGGGCGCCTTGCTGCACGCGCTCGCGCAACTGGTCTTCGGTGATGCTGTGCTCAACGGTGAACCCACCGGTAGCCACGCGGCGCAACGCGCGCAAATGGGCACCATGACCCAGGGCTTGGCCTATGTCTTCCGCCAGCACGCGAATGTAGGTACCGGCACCACACTGCACATGCAAATCCCACTGTAAGGGGTCGTCGGTGGGCTCAACCTGCAGGCTATCAATTTGTATCTGCCGCAAAGGCCTCTGCACCGTTTGCCCGGCTCGCGCATAGGCATACAGCGGCCGGCCTTGGTGCTTGAGCGCGGCGTACATGGGCGGCTTTTGCCATATTGCACCAGTCATGCGCTGCAGCACCTGCTGCCACTGCGCCGGGCTTGGGGCAACCGCGTCACGGGTTTGCACCACGTCGCCCTCGGCGTCGCCCGTGGTGGTGGTAACACCCAACTGCATGCGCGCCACGTAGCGCTTGCTGCCATGCAGGTGCAGCCCGCTGAACTTAGTGGCCGCGCCAAAACACAGTGGCAGCACGCCAGTGGCCAGTGGGTCAAGCGTGCCCGTGTGCCCAGCCTTCTGGGCAAGCAACAGCCGCTTGACGCGTTGCAACGCATCGTTACTTGATAGGCCAAGGGGCTTGTCCAACAGCAACACCCCATGTAGTGGGCGTCGACTCGGTCGCCCCGCCTGTAATCGGGCGGGTTGCTGCATGTTAGGCGTCGGGGCCGCGTGATGCCACCGCTTTGGCAATCAACGCGTTCAAATCTGCTGCACGCTCGGGCGTGCGGTCAAAATGAAAATGCAAGGTAGGCACGGTGTGGATCACCAGGCGCTTAAACAATCCGTTACGCAAAAAACCCGCCGCCTGATTCAGCGCCTGCTCGGTCTGCTGGGCATCCCCAGTGAGGGTGCTGAAATGCACCTGCGCGTGCGCATAGTCGGCGGAAACCTCAACCGACTGAATGGTCACCATGCCAACCCGTGGGTCTTTGAGTTCGCGCGCAATCAAGGCCGACAAATCGCGCTGGATTTGGTCGGCCACGCGCAAACTGCGGTTGGGCTGCTTGGGCTTGCGCATGGCTTAAAGGGTACGCGCCACCTCTTTAACCTCAAAGAACTCAAGCTGATCGCCCTCTTTGATGTCGTTGAAGTTTTTGATGTTTAAGCCACATTCAAAGCCTTCGCGCACTTCTTTGGCATCGTCTTTGAAGCGCTTGAGTGAATCCAGCAGTCCGGTAAAGACCACCACGTTGTCGCGCAACAGCCGCACCTGCGCGGTGCGACGCACCACGCCGGAGGTGACCATGCATCCCGCAATGGCGCCAATTTTGCTCACCCTAAAGACCTGACGAATTTCAGCCCCGCCAATAACTTCTTCTTTTTTATCGGGCGAGAGCATGCCCGCCATGGCCGAGCGCACCTCGTCCACTGCGTCATAAATGATGTTGTAGTAGCGCAGGTCAATGCCGTTGGCCTCGGCCAAGCGCCTGGCCCCGGCGTCGGCCCGCGTGTTAAAGCCAATCACCACGGCCCCCGAGGCAATCGCCAAGTTCACGTCGCTTTCGCTGATGCCGCCCACGCCGGCCATCACCACCTGCACCTTTACCTCATCGGTTGAGAGCTTTTGCAGCGACGACGACAACGCCTCTTGCGAGCCTTGCACGTCGGCTTTGATGATGAGGGTGAGCACCTGCACCTCGCCGCTGGCCATGTCGGTGAACATGTTCTCAAGCTTGGCCGCTTGCTGCTTGGCCAATTTGGTGGTGCGGAATTTGCCCTGGCGATACGTGGCAATCTCTCGGGCGCGACGCTCGTCGGACAACACCATCAACTCATCACCGGCGCTGGGCACTTCGGATAGGCCCTGGATTTCAACCGGAATGGAAGGCCCGGCTTCCTTCACCGGCTTGGCGTTTTCGTCCAACATGGCACGCACCCGGCCATGGGCTTGCCCAAGCAACACCACGTCCCCCGTGCGTAACGTACCCGACTGCACCAATACCGTAGCCACTGGCCCGCGCCCCTTGTCTAGGCGCGCCTCAACCACCAAACCGCGCGCCATGGCGTCAATGGGGGCCTTGAGCTCAAGTACCTCGGCTTGCAACAGCACCTGCTCCAGCAGGTTGTCGATGCCGTCGCCGGTTTTGGCCGATACCGGCACAAACGGTGCGTCGCCGCCAAACTCTTCGGGCACCACCTCTTCGGCCACCAACTCGCCGCGCACCCGGTCGGGGTTGGCTTCGGGCTTGTCCATTTTGTTCATGGCCACCACAATCGGCACCCCTGCTGCCTTGGCGTGTTTGATGGCCTCACGGGTTTGCGGCATCACCCCGTCGTCGGCAGCCACCACCAACACCACCACATCAGTGGCCTGCGCGCCGCGGGCGCGCATGGCGGTAAATGCCTCGTGACCAGGCGTATCCAAAAACGTCAGCATGCCGCGCTGCGTTTGTACGTGGTAGGCGCCAATGTGCTGCGTGATGCCACCGGCCTCATCGACGAAATCCGCTCGGCCCGCGCGCAAGTGCATGTGCCGGTCGGCCTGAAATGCGACCTTGTGGCAACCGAACTCTCCCCCGCCGCCCGCGCGGCATGGGACCGCAACGAGGCGCTGATCCGCCG
>JALRBF010000002.1 GCA_023262365.1 Burkholderiaceae bacterium | reverse complement strand
GTCAACATCATGCGCGGCTGTTTTGGTGGATGCACGTTTTGCTCCATCACCGAGCACGAGGGCCGCATCATTCAAAGCCGTAGCGAGGCCTCGGTGCTGCGCGAGGTGGAGGCCATTCGGGACCGGGTAGAGGGCTTTACCGGTGTGATTTCCGATTTGGGCGGTCCCACGGCCAACATGTACCGCATCGGCTGCAAAAGCCCAACCATTGAGGCCGCGTGCCGCAAACCCAGTTGCGTGTACCCCGGCGTGTGCCCCAACCTCAACACCAACCACGACGCGCTCATACGCATCTACCGCAAGGCGCGTGCCCTGCCGGGCATCAAAAAGGTGTTGATTGGCTCGGGCGTGCGGTACGATCTAGCGGTTGAGTCGCCCGCTTATGTCAAGGAGCTGGTGCAACACCACGTGGGGGGCTACCTCAAAATTGCGCCCGAGCACACCGAGCAAGGCCCGCTGTCCAAAATGATGAAGCCGGGCATGGGCAGTTACGACCGATTCAAAGCGCTGTTTGATCAATACAGTGCCGAGGCCGGCAAAAAGCAATACCTGATTCCTTACTTTATTGCTGCCCACCCCGGCACCACCGACGAGGACATGATGCACCTTGCCATATGGCTCAAGACCAACGGCTTTCGCGCCGATCAGGTGCAAACGTTTTACCCCAGCCCCATGGCCACGGCCACTGCCATGTACCACACCGAGCGCAACCCCTTGTCGCGGGTGGGGCGCAGCGGTGAGCGCGTGGCGGTGGTGCGCGGCGCGCGGCAGCGGCGGCTGCACAAAGCATTTTTGCGTTACCACGACCCGGCCAACTGGCCGCTGTTGCGTCAGGCGTTGCAGGCCATGGGACGTGCCGACCTCATTGGCAATGGCAAGCAGCACCTGGTGCCGCGTTACCAACCGCTGCCTGGTCAGGGTTACGCCAGTGCGCGGCGCAAAAACTCCAACGGCGCGGCCCGCGTGGCACCGTCCACCGTACCAACGTCGCCTTCGCCTGGCAAGGTGTTGACGCAACACACCGGTCTACCCCCGCAACCCGGACGCGGCAAGCGGCGTTACAAGGGCAAGCCGACGTAGTTTTCGGCCAGGGCCTTGGAAGCGGCCTCGGAGTGCACCAAGTAGTCCAGCTCGGCTTCTTGAATTTTTTGACCAAACTCACCTTCGGCGGGCAGTTGGTGCATGAGCGAGGTGAACCACCACGAAAAGCGTTCGGCACGCCACACGCGGCGCAGGCAGCGCTCGGCGTAGGCGTCCAGCGCTTGCGATTGGCCGCTTTGGTAGTACGCGCTCAAGGCCTGCCACAGGTAGCCCACGTCGGCCGCGGCCAGGTTAAGCCCTTTGGCGCCGGTGGGGGGCACAATGTGCGCGGCGTCACCGGCCAAAAACAGTCGCCCCCAGCGCATGGGCTCGGCCACAAAGCTGCGCAGCGGCGCCACGCTTTTCTCTAGAGCCGGCCCGCGTGTGAGGTGGCTGGCGGCTTGCGGGTCAAGGCGGCGGGCCAGCTCGTCCCAAAACGCCTCGTCGCTCCAGTTTTCAACCCGCTCGCTGCTGGGCACTTGCACGTAGTACCGGCTGCGTGTGCGGCTGCGCATGGAGCACAGCGCAAAGCCGCGTTCGGTGTTGGCATAAATCAGCTCGTCGCTCACTGGTGGCACGTCGGCCAACATCCCCAGCCAGCCAAAGGGGTACACCTTTTCGTAAGTGCGCAACACATCAGCGGGTATGCAGCTGCGGCTCACGCCGTGGTAGCCGTCGCAGCCAGCCACAAAGTCGGCTTGAATGCGCAGCGCCTGCCCCTGGTGCTGGCCAGTGACCTCGGCGATTGAACCCTGCAGGCCGTCAATGCGCACGTCCTCAACTTCGTAGTGGCTGGGCAAACCCGCGGCCTGGCGCGCTTGCATCAGGTCGCGCGTGACCTCGGTCTGTCCGTACACCATGACGCGGCGTTGCGTGAGCGCATGCAGGTCAATGCGGTGGCGCTGACCTTTGAACAGCAGGTCAAAGCCGTCGTGCGGCAGGCCCTCGCGGTGCATGCGTTGGTCCACGCCGGCTTCGCGCAGCAAATCCACCGTGACCTGTTCGAGTACCCCCGCACGAATGCGCGCGGCCACGTAATCGGCGCTTTGGCGCTCCACCACCACGTTGTCAATGCCCGCGCGGTGCAGCAACTGGCCCAGCAACAAGCCCGAAGGCCCCGCGCCCACGATGGCGACTTGGGTTTTTAATTGAATAGTCATAAAAGCGAACGTTAGCCGCGGTTGCGCCCTTGATGACCACGCGATTTCGGGTATTGCGCGATAATCGCACACTTATCGTGTTCGTCCGCCCAATCGTAGGAGAAAAACACTCGGTGGCTGCTCCGCGTGCATTGATGGCCCAAGGCAAACCGCTGGCCGCGGCCGACTACGTACAAAGCCTGGACAAAGGGCTGCAGGTGCTGGGTGCCTTTGATGCCCAGCACGCGCGCCTCAGCGTCAGCCAGGCTGCGGCGCGCACCGCCATGTCTCGCGCGGCCGCCCGGCGCCATCTACTCACGCTGCAAGCCCTGGGCTATTTGGCCAGTGACGGGCGGCAGTTTTGGCTCACGCCCAAGGTGCTGGGCTTTGGCGGCGGTTATTTGGCTTCGGCGCCGCTGGCCGTGGCGGCCCAGCCCGAGCTTGAGTGGTTGGGTGCACACACGGGCTGCAGCGCCTCGTTGGTGGTGCGCGAGGGCGACGTGGTGGTGGTGGTGGCGCGCAGCGCCCCCAAAGATGCCCGGGGTCGTCGCGTGTTGCCTTATGGCGTGCACTTAGGGGCGCGGTTGCCGCTGCACGCCACGTCCACCGGACAGGTGTTGTTGGCCAGCGACACGCCGGCCCGGCGCCGGGCGTGGTTGGGGCAAAGCCAGCGGGCGGTGCACACCCAGCACACCTTGGTTACAGCCTCGGCGCTGCAGGCGCGGGTGGCGCACGTGCATCGAACCGGCTACGCCTTGGCCAGCGAAGAACACGAGTGGGGCGTGCATGCCGTGGCCGTGGCCGTGCGCCACCCCATGGGCCACGCCGTGGCCGCGCTTAATCTCATTGCCCAGACGCCGGTGGCACAGCGCCCGGGTTGGCCGGCGCGTTACGTACCAGCCATGCAAGAAGTGGCTCAGCGCCTGGGCGCCCTTGCCCCGGACGAGCCGGGTACTGAGCGTAGAATGCTGCACATCGGAGCGTAGCGCAGTCTGGTAGCGCATCTGGTTTGGGACCAGAGGGTCGTAGGTTCGAATCCTATCGCCCCGACCACAAAAAGTGAAAAAGGCCTCGAAAGAGGCCTTTTTTATTTCTGTCCGTAGCTCAGTTGGATAGAGCAACAACCTTCTAAGTTGT
>JALRBF010000346.1 GCA_023262365.1 Burkholderiaceae bacterium | reverse complement strand
CTTTGCCTTAACCGTGAGCTTGCACCAGCAAGGCGTATTTACCTGGCCCGAATGGGCCGAGGCACTAAGCGCGGCGATTGCGGCGGCGCAGGCGCATGGCGACGCCGACGAGGGAGACACCTACTACGTGCACTGGGTAACGGCATTGCAAACCATGGTGCAGCGCAAAGGCTTGGGCGAGCCGGCGCAATGGCAGCAACTGGAACACGCCTGGGCGCAAGCCGCGGCGCGCACACCACACGGCCAGCCGATTACGCTAACTTAGCCGTTAAGCCATGCGGCCACTTGGCGTAGGCGTTGCGCGGGGTCGGGCTCCATCATCATGGCCACGGTGCTCGCTCCTGGTAACGGAAGCGCCTCGATGAGGCGATTGGCCACCCAGCCACAATCCTCAAGTTGATAGGGAGCGTACATTGCCAGTTGCGGAAGACTGCCCTCCTCTTGGGCGTGGCGAATTGCACTCCCCAAGCGGTCTGTGACGCCTTGCAATTCGTTTGGAATTGGCTTGACAGGGTCTGGATCGACAAAGCGCACTTGTCCTTGCCATACACCATAGCGCCCAGGCTCGTAGTCATCCAGCCAAAAGCGCGCTTGGCCCTGGCATTCAATGTGCAACAGACTGGGCTGGGCTGCTTCGATTGCGCGCACCTGCACGCTGCACCCGGCCACGTGCAGCTTGGGGGTTTCGCCTGGCTTGAGTACCTCGCTGCCTTGAGCCAACCACACCACCCCAAAGGGTGTGTGGTCGCGGTGGCAGCGCTTAATCAGGTCAAGGTAGCGCACCTCAAAAATATTGAGCCGCAGCATGCCGTCAGGCAACACGCCGCGCGCCAACGGAAACAGCGGCAGCGGCGTCATGCCTTGGACCGTGACGAGGCCGCGTGCACCAGCGCCACCATGGCCTGGTTCAGCGGCGTGGGCAAACCATGGCGCGCTCCGCGCTGAACAATTTCGCCGTTGATGTAGTCGATCTCGGTGGGCCTACCACGCCGCAGGTCTTGGGCCGTGCTTGAGCGCTGATGCGCCATGCCCTGGGCCAAGCCAAACACGGTTGGCCACAAATCGGGCGCCAGCTTCACCCCTTCGGCCTGCGCCACGGCGACACTTTCGTCATACAAGGCGCGCATCACATCGGGTATGTGCGGCTGCTGCACCATGATGCCGTAGGGCATGTCGGTAAGCGCGCTTAGCGGGTTGTACACGCAGTTAAGCACCAGCTTAGTCCACAGCGCCTGTTCAACTTCGGGCGATACGGTGGTGGGGATGGCCGCCTTGGTCAGTGCATCCGCAACCGCTCGGCTCTTAACACCCGGCCCGAGCACCAACTCGCCGCGCCCATGGTGTTGCACGTGGCCGTTGCCCGCCATTTCGGTGGCCACGTACACCACGGCGGGAATCACTTCGCGTTGCAGAACTTCACTTAGCCGCTGGGCGTTACCCACGCCGTTTTGCAAGCTCAACACCAACGCCTCAGGCTTTAGATGGGGCGCCAACAAGTGGGCTGCATCGTTGGTTTGTCCCGACTTGACGCAACACAACACCACGTCGGCGCCTGCGGCCGCCGCTGCCTCGGTGCTGGCTTGCAGTGGCACATGCTCGTCAAAGGTGGTGGTTTGCAGCCGCAAGCCGTGCAGCGCAATGGCTTGCACGTGCTGGGGGCGGCCAATTAGCGTGACCTGATGCCCAGCGCGCGCGAGCATGCCGCCGTAATAACACCCCACCGCCCCTGCACCAAAAACCGCTACGTGCATGGTTGTCCTCCTCTACATCACTTGGGTTGGCTCATCCCACTTGGGCTTGATGGCGTACACGAACATAACCGATCCGGCGATGGCCATGGCAGCCAGCAAGGTGAAGCCGGCCTGGTAGTCACCCGTAAGGTCTGCCATGACCCCGGCGATCATTGGGCCACTGATTTGTCCCAGCGCCACCAGCAAAGAGGACATGCCCATGATCATGCCAAACGATTTGCGGCCAAAGTAGTCTGCCCGAAGTGCTTGCATGAATGACCCACGAAGCCCCCAAGCCAGTCCATGCAGCAGCCCAAACGCCACCAAATGGCTAAAGCGTGCGGCGTAAGCCAGGGCCAAAATGCCCAGGGCGTGCATAAGCATACACCCCGCCGCGACCATGCGTTTTTCAAAACGGTCGCCTATGGCTGCCCCCGCCAGTACGCCGCAGACTTGAGCAATGGTCATGATCATGATGACCAACGAGGCCTGTGCCACGCTGTAGCCAAGGCCCTCTTTCATGTGAGAGATGGCGTGAACATTCACTGCCGTGACGATTAGCAGCGCGCAGGCGTGCCCGAGCGAGAGCAACCAAAACGCCCGGGTGCGCAGCGCTTGTTTGGCCGTCAGCCCGCGCATCAAGCGTTTGCTTAGGGGCTTGGCTTGGTTGGGTGTCTCGTTATCGCTTTGGCTGTCGGTGGTGGGTAATAAGCCATCAACTTGCTCCCCGATATCCTCTGGGCGTCGCTTGAGCCGCCAAGCCAAGGGAAACGCCACCACCAACATAATGACGGCCGAGCCCTGTGCTGCCACACGCCAGCCGTATTCATGCATGACCCACGCCACCAGCGGCACGCCCAAGCCGCCAATGGCAAGCCCCAGGCTTTGAAACGAAAGCGCACGGGCGCGGTACCGCTCAAACCACTGCACCACCGACACCGTGAGCGGGAAGTAGCCGCCCAGCGTGGCACCCAGGCCAATCACCAACACGCTCAAATAAAAGCCAATCAGCGTCTCGACTTGGCTGAGGGTGTAAAAGCCCAAGGCGCTGACCAATACCCCGCACCGAATCACGACCGGCGCCCCAAATCGGTCAACAATCCAGCCCAGCGCTGGGCCAAGCAATGCGGCCTCGGTCGAATGCAAAGCCGCTGCGCCCGAGAGCCCGGTTTTGCTCCAGCCTTTTTCTTCGGCAAGCAGCGCAATGTAGGCACCGAATGACTGCGTCAGCAGCGCTGACTGCAAAAACTGTATGCCACTGGTGTAACGCACCATGCGCCAGCCGCTAAACCTGCGAGTTGACGAAGAGCGAGAAAAAAAAGAGGGGAGCGCCACGGCGCACAGCGTACCACGCCTGCCTGCCAACGGGGCACTGCCCGTGTCTGACCGGAGACGCGCGCCGCTTGAAAAACCCCCGCTCTCACTCTAGACTGGCCTGGGCATATCTTGAACCCAAACACAAGCCCCCAAACCCATGAACAGCCCTTACAACCCGCTCACTGACTTTGTTGTTGACCGTGCAGCCGTTCAATTCGTGGGGCAAGATTTGCAGCGGCCCGAATGCATCTTGGCCGAGCCCGACGGCACACTTTGGTCGGCCGACGCCCGAGGCGGGGTGGTACGCATTGCTGCCAATGGTGCGCAGCAATTTATTGGCCAGCGAATCGATGACCGATTTGCCGCACAAAAGGAGAACGATGCCCAATCGTTAGAGGCCAAATACACGCAAGGCACCTTGCCAAACGGGTTGGCCTTCG
>JALRBF010000345.1 GCA_023262365.1 Burkholderiaceae bacterium | reverse complement strand
CGCGCAGTTTGCCTTGCATTTCACCCACGCTAACCAAGCGTTTGCCGCTTAGGTGGCCGCAGCGTTTAGGAAAATCTTGGTCTTCAAGTTGAATCATGGCCGCCCCGGCGCGCTCAAGCCCGCGCACCGTACGCTGCGTGTTCAACGCGTTGCCAAAGCCGGTGTCGGCATCCACCACCACAGGCAAATCTACCCGCTCGGTGATGCGGGCTAACACCTGACTGACCTCGCTGTAGGTGGTCAGGCCAATATCGGAGCGGCCCAATTGGGTGTAAGCGATCGAGGCGCCCGACAAATACAAGCCTTCAAATCCGGCCTGCTGCGCCAGTAAGGCACTTAGGGGGTCGTACACCCCAGGGCACAGCAACGGTTGTGCCTGCGACAGGCGTGCTTTAAGCGTCATGTGGTTCCTCCAGTTGATCGGCCATGGCGTGGGCAGCCAAGTAGCCACCGGCCAGTGCGCTGAGCAAGCCATTGCCCGAAAGGTAGCCGCTGACATCGGGCCCCGAGACGCCACGCGCGGCGCCCCCGGCCGCCCACAAGTTGGGCAGCGGCTGCCCATCGGCGCCGCGTACGCGGCAGTGCGCGTCCACATCGAGCCCGCCTTGGGTATGAAACAACGCGCCCGTGACCTTAACCGCCGCGTACGGCGCGCGCAACGGGCGCGCAAACGTACGCCCCCACGGGTCGGCCGTGCCGGGCTGCACCGCCGCAAGGGTTTGCGCCAAAACTGGGGCGGGGCAACCCATACGCTGCGCGAGTTCGTCCACGCCAGCGGCGTGCAGCACGGCACCGGCGGCCTCGGCGTCAACAAAATCAGGAAAGCCGCGGGCGGTTTGCAAAATGTCGGCATCGAACACGCACCACGCCAGCCCATCGGGCTGGGCCAGCACCTGCACCGCGGCTTCGGAGTAGCCCAGACTTTCGTTATGAAAGCGTTGCCCCAAGCGGTTGATTTGTACCCCGCCGTCCATCATCAAAGCCCACGTCACCAGGCTGCCGTGCGGCACCGCCCACGAGCCGTGCCCTTGGTAGGCGCCCATGTCGCGCAGCGGCACGCCCAAGGCCTCGGCCCAGGTCACGGCGGTGCCGTCGTTGCCCACGTGGCCGGCGTAGGTGGCGCCAACCATGTTGGGCACAAAGCGCTGCAGCCAGTCCACCGAGGCGCCGTAGCCGTTGCACGCCAACAGCAACGTGCCGCAGCCTATGCTCTCGTGGCTGCCGTCGGGGCGTTGCACGCGCACGCCCAGCACGCGTTGCTGTGCATCCACCACCAGCTGATGCGCCCGCGCTTCGGTGAGCACCGACACCTCGCATTGGCGCACGCAGTTGTCAAGCCGCTGCACCAGTGCCTCACCGCGGCGCTCGGGCAAGGTGTGCATGCGTTTGCGGCTGTGGCCGGGGTACAAAAATCCGTCCAGCACCTGCCAAGCAAAGCCATGCGTTTGCTGCAAAAAGTCTAATGCCGGCGCAATGGCTTGGGTGTAGGCCTGCACCAAATGCGCAGCGGCCTGGCCGTGCGCTTTGGCCTGTATGTCTTGCGCAAACTGCTCGGCGTGGTCGTCCTCGCCCATGGCTTGCTGGGCCAAGGTGCCCGCCGCCGGAATAAACCCCGAGGACAAACTCGTCGAGCCTGCGGGGCGCGCGTCACGCTCAAGCACCAACGCCTCCACGCCACGCGCCTGCAAGTGCAAGGCCGCGCTCAAGCCGCATGCCCCGGCGCCCAGCACCAAGGCTGGCACATGCACCTCGGGGGTGAATTGGGTGGTCACTGCAACTGTGGGTGGTGTCATGCGGCTTACCTCGGCTGCAGTTGTTGCATGGCCTCTTGCACGGTGCACACCCGCGCCACCGTGCCCATGTCGGCCAGCGCCGCTTGGTGCACCGCGTCGCCAAAGGCGGCGCAGCCGTCGGCCAGCACCGTGGTGTGGTAGTCCCGCATATGGGCATCGCGCACCGTGCTGGCTACGCCACCATTGGTCACGATTCCGCCTACCCACACCTGCTGTACGCCGGCACGGCGCAGCACCCAATCGAGCTGGGTTTTAAAAAAGGCCGAGTACGCTACCTTTTGTACCGTCAGGTCAAGCACCGGTTGCAAGCTGTCCACACAGGCCTGACCCCATGAACCTGGGGCAAAATCACCCGCGCGCAAAAACGGCCGCATTTGCTTGAGGTGCGGCGAAATCATGGGTTCGCCCTTGGTGTTGGGCCACAACGTGAACTGGCTGGCCACCACCATGCCGCCGGCGGCGCGCACCGCCTGCGCCAGCGGCAGCACGTGCGCGGGCAAGGCTTGCGCTTGCGGGTTGACGCAATCGCCACGGGCGTAGGCGCCGTT
Source organism: Burkholderiaceae bacterium (assembly GCA_023262365.1). Lineage (GTDB taxonomy): Bacteria > Pseudomonadota > Gammaproteobacteria > Burkholderiales > Burkholderiaceae_C > RS62. The sequence continues at coordinate 3,937 of JALRBF010000345.1, read as the reverse complement.
GGGCGACAAAAAGTCGTTTTGTAAATCAATCAGCACCAAGGCAAGACTCATCACGCCACCCTTTGCAACACCAAATTGCCCAAGTCATCCACCGTGGCCTCGTAGCCGGGCTCAAGCCACACCGTGGTGTCGGCCTGCTCAAAAATAGCTGGGCCTTGTACGGCAAAGCCCACGGGCAAGTCAAGCCTGGCGTAGCGCTGGGCCTGCACCCACTGCCCGTGCACATAAACCGCCTGGGTACCCAGCGGCGCGCAGCTGCCCGGGCCAGTTGGTGCCAGCACGTGCAAGTCAAACTTGGGTCGCACACCGATGCGGCTGTAACGCACGTTAAGCACGCGCACCGGCGGGCCTTGGAGCACGCGGCCGAATTCGTTGCGGTAGGTTTGCTCGAACGCCTCGCTAACCCCTTGCACATTGAGCGCGCGGGGCTGCACCGGCACTTGCAAGGTGTGGGTTTGGCCTTGGTAGAGCATGTCCAGCACCACCTCTTCGCGCACCTGGGCAAAGCGCACACCGGCCGAATCCAGCCGCTGCTGGCATTGCGTGCGCATGGCCTCTAGGCTCTGGCTTAGGGCGCCAAAATCAATCGCCAGCATGGCTTGGTTAAGGGTTTTAACCACGTCGTGGCGCATATCGGCCATGACGCACCCCAGCGCCGAGGTAACCCCTGGGTAACGCGGCACCAAGCCGCGGCCTACGCCCACTTCGTGCATCATGGCGCACACGTGCAGCCCACCGCCGCCGCCAAAGGGCATGTACACAAAGTCACGCGGGTCGTGGCCGCGTTCAATCGAAACCAAACGCATGGCGCCCGCCATCTTGGCGTTGGCCACGGTCAAAATCGCCTCGGCAGCGGCCTCTACGCCCAGCCCTAGCGGCTTGGCCACGTGGGTCTCAATGGCTTGCTGCGCCAAATCCAGGCGCAGCGTACCCAATGCCCCGCCACCCAATGGCCGCTGGGCGCTGATGTGTCCCAACACCACGTTGGCATCGGTAACGGTGGGCAAGTGGTTGCCGCGGTTGTAGCACGCGGGCCCGGGGTTGCTGCCCGCTGACGCTGGCCCCACCTGCAACATGCCTGCGGCGTCGACGCGCGCAATCGAGCCGCCACCGGCGCCAATGGTTTCAATTTGAATCATGGGCGAGCGCACCACCATGCCAAAGGCCAGACTGGTTTGCGCCGCCAGTGCGGCCTGCCCTTGGGCAATCAGAGACACGTCAAACGACGTCCCGCCAATGTCGCCGGTGATCACGTTGGGGTAACCGGCAGCTTGCGCAATGGCCGCGCACGCCATGACGCCGGCCGCTGGGCCTGACAACGCGGTGCGCACCGGCACGTCGCTGGCGGTTTGCTGCGACATCACACCGCCGTTACTTTGCACAATCAGCAACTCGCCGGCAAAGCCGTGGCCTTTGAGGTCGCCGTTGAGTTGCTGCAAATAACGCCCCACCACGGGCTGTAGGCTGGCATTGAGGCTGGCGGTGGAGGCGCGCTCGTATTCGCGAATTTCGGGCAACACCTCGGTGGCCGCCGTGACGTAGGGGTTGGGCCACAGGCGGCGCACGCAGGCCACGGCCGCTTGCTCGTTGGCTGGGTTGGCGTAGCCATTAATAAAAAACACGCACACCGCCTCGCAACCATGGGCCAGCAGTTGTTGAGCGGCTTCCTCCACCTGCGCCAAGTTCACCGGCGTGTGCACCTGGCCATCGGCAAGCACACGCTCGTCCACCTCCAGCCGGTCGGCGCGGGCCACCACGGGCTCAAAGTCGCCGCGCAAGCCCCACGTGGCGGGCCGGTCTCGCCGGCGCATCTCCAGCACGTCCCTAAACCCGCGCGTGGTAATCACGCCGGTGCGCGCCACACGCCGCTCCAGCAGCGCGTTGGTGCCCACCGTGGTGCCGTGCACCACCGTGCCCACCTGGGCCATGGCACCCTCACCCTGGGCCTGCACCGCACGTTGCATGCCCTGCATGAAGCCTTGCGCCTCGTTGCCCCGGGTTGAGGGCACTTTTTCAATGCGCACCTGGCCGCTGGTTTCATCCAGCACAAACAAATCGGTAAAGGTGCCACCCACGTCGACGCCCACCGTGAGCGTGGGCAAAGGCTTGGACGCGCTCATGCGGCCTCCGTTGTGGTGTAGCCTTGCAGGCGGTCGCGTTGCCGTGCCGCTTGGTCGCGCTGGGCTGGGTTGCCAAAGCCGCCGCCGCCTGGGGTCTCAAGCCGCACCCGGTCGCCGCGGGTCAGCGTGATGCCCACCATCTTCGAGGCCATGGGGGGTGTGTGCCACACCCCGTCGTTGCAATAGCTAAAGCGGTTGCATGCAGCGTTGCCGCCACCGGCAATGCCTTTGGGTTGCGCGCGGCCGCGCTCGCCAAAAATAAACGCCTGCGCACCTTCTTCGAGCAGTTCGATTTCGTAAATCGCCCCCAAGCCACCTCGGTGTAACCCATCGCCACCCGAGTTCGCACGCAGCGCCCACTGCGTAAAGCGCACGGGGTAGGCCGCTTCCAAAATTTCAAGCGGCGGGATGGTGGCGGTGGAGATGGGCGCGTTGCCGTGGTTGAGCCCGTCGCCGCCGCTGTGGCCGCCGTGGCCGCCGCCAAAAAAGCTGAACATCACCCAGCGCTGGCCCAGCCGCGCGGCGTCGCTGCGCACCCCGGCAATCGACAAGGCATTGATGGTGCCATAGGCCTGCGCCACGGCCTGGTCGGGCTTGGCTTGCGCCACGGCGCTGAACACCACGTCAATCATGCGCAAAATGGTTTCGGTGTACCCGCCCACCGGACGCGGCCGCTGCGCGGTAATAAGCAAGCCCTCGGGCATCACAAACTCCACCGCATCCAGCACCCCGGCGTTGGCCGGCACGTCTGGAAACACGTGCTTGAGCGCCACGTAGCACGCCGCCACCGCCGTGGCACGCGAAATGTTGACCGGCCCAGCACACTGCGGCGCGGTGCGCGAAAAATCCAGCGTTAACCGGTCACCGGCCACCGTCATGTCCAGCGCCACCGTCAGCGGTTCGTCGCGCACGCCGTCGTTGTCCAGCATGTCGTCAAAGCGGTAGCAGCCGTCGGGCAGCGCCGCGATGTGACCCTTCATCAGCCGGTTGGCGCGCTCGCGCAGCGCGGCCAGGGCTTGCAACACGCGCGGGCTGCCGTAGTCGTTAAACAAGGCTTGCAGGCGCTTTTGCCCGAGTTCCAGCGCGGCAAGCTGACCATTGAGGTCGCCCCACATGCTGTCGGGCAAGCGGGTGTTGGCGCGCAGCACGGCCAACACGTCGGGGTTAAGTTGTCCGTCCACCATCACCCGTACGGGTGGAATCTGCACCGCCTCTTGCCAGCACTCGGTGGCTGCGGGGTTGTAGTTGCCCGGCACCGCGCCGCCCACATCGTGCCAGTGCGCCGCCGAGGCAATAAAGCACAGCAACGTGTTGCCCTCAAAAATGGGCTTAACCAGCTTAAAGTCGTTGGCGTGGGTGCCGCCGTCGTACGGGTCGTTAAACAACCATACGTCGCCGGGCTGCATGCCACCCCGCTGCGCCGCGGCGGCAATGGCGGCACGCACGGCAAACGCCATGGCCCCCACAAACACCGGCAGGCCAGACTTACCTTGCACCAGGGTGTCGCCGGTTTGGGCGTCGTACAGGCCATGGCAGGCGTCATGCGCTTCGGCAATGATGGGGTTAAACGCGCTGCGGTAAAGCGTGGCGTCCATCTCGTCGGCAATTTGCTCGAGCCGCCCGCGCAAAACCGCCAGCGTGACCGGATCGAGTGAAGCTTCAGTGGCCATCGTGGGCCCTCCTGCGTTGTTGTTTGAGCAAAGGCAGCAGGCCACCTGCCTGCACCATGTCCATCAGAAAATCGGGGATCGGCGCACAGGGCAAACGGTCTCCGCTGCGGGTCAGCACCAGCGGAATGTCCGAACCCGGCTCGAACA
>JALRBF010000351.1 GCA_023262365.1 Burkholderiaceae bacterium | reverse complement strand
AGCCACACGTGTGGTTTTGCCGGTGCCGTTGGGCAGCACCACGGCGCCACGTACCACTTGGTCGGATTTTTTGGCGTCCACCCCAAGTTGCACGGCCACGTCGATGGATTCGTCAAACTTGGCCGTGGCCAGTGATTTGACCAATTCGATCGCGTCGGTGATGGGGTACAACTTGGTGCTGTCGACTTTGTCAGCCCGGGCTTTTTGGTTTTTGGTTAGGCGTGCCATGTCATGCCCCCTCAACCAGCACGCCCATGCTACGGGCCGAGCCAGCAATGATTTTGACTGCCGCGTCCAAGTCCGCGGCGTTCAGGTCGGCCATTTTGGCTTGGGCAATTTCCTCAAGCTGGGCACGAGTGATTTTGCCCACCTTGGCGCTATGCGGCGTGGCCGAGCCCTTATCCAACTTGATGGCTTTTTTGATCAGCGTGGTCGCCGGTGGCGTTTTGATGATGAACGTAAAGCTCTTGTCGGCAAACGCGGTGATGACCACGGGCAACGGCAAGCCCGGCTCCACCCCCTGGGTTTGGGCGTTAAACGCCTTACAGAATTCCATGATGTTCAGGCCGCGCTGACCCAATGCCGGCCCAATGGGGGGCGACGGGTTGGCCTTGCCGGCCGGCACCTGCAGCTTAATAAAGCCGACGATTTTCTTCGCCATGCTCTTGCTCCTTCGAGTTCAATCGGCAGCCATGCGGCCGCCTCCTCGTTGTGGACCCCATGGTGATAGGCCTTGGGCGACGGGGTGCCACCCGCCCAAGGCCGCCGCTTGCGCGGCGCGTGGGTTCAGGCCTTTTCGACCTGACCGAATTCCAGCTCAACCGGCGTGGAGCGACCAAAAATGGTGACCGAGACGCGCAGTTTGTTTTTTTCGTAGTTGACTTCTTCGACCGTTCCGTTGAAGTCGGTGAAAGGGCCGTCTTTGACGCGGATGTACTCGCCCACGGTGAACTCCACCCGATGCCGCGGTTTGTCGCTGCCCTCTTGCATTTGACCAAGAATTTTGGCCACCTCATCGTCCGAAATGGGCACGGGGCGGTTGCGCGCCCCGCCCACAAAACCCGTGACCTTGTTGGTGTGCTTGACCAGGTGCCAGGTGTCGTCGTCCATCACCATTTGCACCAGCACGTAACCGGGAAAAAACTTGCGTTCGGCGGTTCGACGCTGGCCGTTTTTGAGCTCCACCACTTCTTCGGTGGGTACCAAAATTTGGCCAAACTTGTCTTGCATGCCGGCGTTGGCTACGCGCTCAACAATGTTGCGCTCGACGGCCTTCTCCATGCCAGAGTAGGCGTGCACGACATACCAGCGCATGCCACCTGTGCTCTCTGCGATGGTCTCGCTCATTACCCTCTCCAGCCTAAGACCACGCCGTAAAGCAGCCATTCGAGCAGTTTGTCTACCAACCACAAGAATATGGCCATCACCACGGCAAAGCCAAACACATAAAGCGTCATTTGAAAGGTTTCGCGGCGCGTGGGCCACACCACCTTTTGCAATTCACGCACCGAGTCGCGCACGTACGCCACAAAGCGGCGCCCTGCGTCGCACACCAAAAACACCAGCACCGCGGCCAACACGCAGCCGCCCAGCAACACACCACGCAGCCAAAGCGCCTGGGTGGCCATGGCGTAGTAGCCAAAAAAGCCCGCCACCACCAACGCCAAGACCAACGCCAGCTTGGCGCGCTCAAGGGTGGAGTTAACGGTGGTGACGTCGGCGGTGGCCATGGATGTTGTTGATGCCTTGGTTAGAACACAAATACGGTTGCCATCGACTGCATGCAGCAGATGGCAGGGGCAGAGGGAATCGAACCCCCAACCTTCGGTTTTGGAGACCGACACTCTGCCAATTGAGCTACGCCCCTTACGTTCATTAATCTAAAAC
>JALRBF010000294.1 GCA_023262365.1 Burkholderiaceae bacterium | reverse complement strand
TCCGTTTTCCCATGGTTATGGGTCAGGCGGTGCCATGGTGCAAGGATCTTCCAAAACCGATCGGGACATCGCCAAGATGTCCCCGGTGGGCTGGCGCGTGAATTTGTAGGCCCCGTGGCTGGTGCCAATGGCAATGGCCAGGGCGTCGAGTTGGGTTTGCTCAACAAAATCGGCGGCTTGTTCGGGGTCGGTGAGCAGTTGCTCGCGGGTCATGGTCGCGTCGGTGCCGTGGCCGTCCTCTTTGTCGCCTTTCATGGTCTCTAGGCTGCCCAAACAGCCCAGTTCGCCTTCTACCGTCACGCCTAGGGCGTGCGCCATGCCCACCACGCGGCGCGTGACGTCAACGTTGTATTCGTAACTGGCAATGGTTTTGCCGTCGGCCTGTAGGCTGCCGTCCATCATCACCGAGCTAAAACCCAGGTCCATGGCGCCTTGGCACACATCGGGGCTTTGGCCGTGGTCTTGGTGCATCACCAAGGGCACGGTGGGGTAGCTTGCCACGGCGGCTTGAATCAGGTGCTTCAAAAACCCCTCGCCCGCATACTTACGCGCCCCAGCGCTGGCTTGCATGATGACGGGCGCGTTGACCTCGGCGGCGGCCTCCATGATGGCTTGGACCTGCTCGAGGTTGTTGACGTTAAAGGCTGGGATGCCGTATCCGTGCTCTGCGGCGTGATCCAAGAGCTCGCGCATGCTTACCAGTGCCATGGTCTGTTCCTTTATTGTGGGGCGTTGCTGCGCCCAATTTTAGTCGGGCTTGACTGCCGCCCCCGCGCTAGCTTACGCGGCAGATTTTGAGCATGTTGGTGCCACCGGGCGCGCCCATGGGCTCACCGCAGGTGATGGCGTAAATGTCGCCCGACTGCACAATGCCGCGCTTGAGCAAATGCGCCTCGGCGTCGGCCAACGCTTGGTCGCGGTCAGCGGCGGTATCCATGAGCAAGGGGCGCACGTTGCGGTACATGGCCATGCGCCGCTGCGCGGCCACCCGCGGCGTGAGGGCATAAATGGGAATGGGCATGTTAAAGCGGCTCATCCACAACGCGGTGGAGCCCGAGTCGGTCAGCGCCACCATGGCCTTGGCCCCGCAACGCTGTGCCGTGAACAGCGCGCCCATGGCAATCGCTTGGTCGATGCGGCGTATGGTTTTGCGCGAATCGTCTAGGTGCACCTCGGCGTCGTGGGCTTCTTCAGCAGCTTGGCAAATGGCCACCATCTCGCACACAGTCTCCAGCGGGTAGTCGCCCACGGCGGTCTCGGCACTAAGCATCACGGCGTCGGTGCCGTCGAGCACGGCGTTGGCCACGTCACTGACTTCGGCCCGCGTGGGCACAGGGGCGTGAATCATGGACTCCATCATTTGGGTGGCGGTGATCACGACTTTGTCCACTTGATGCGCCAGGCGAATCATGCGTTTTTGTAAAGCGGGTACCGCGGCGTGGCCGACTTCAACGGCCAAGTCGCCACGCGCAACCATGATGCCGTCGCTGGCCCTAAGAATGGATTCGAGCTCGGGAATGGCCTCGGCGCGCTCGATTTTGGCGATCAAGCCGGGCTTGTGCCCAAACTCGGCGCCGGCCACGTGGCACAGCTGGCGTGCCAACTCCATGTCGGTGGCGCTTTTGGGAAAACTCACCGCCACGTAATCGGCCTGCAACGCCATGGCGGTTTTGATGTCCTCCATGTCCTTGGCGGTGAGCGCCGGGGCGGATAACCCGCCACCGAGTTTGTTGATGCCTTTGTGGTTGCTGAGTTCACCGCCAATTTTGACTTGGGTGTGAATGCACGCACCGCGCACGGCTTGCACCAAAAGCACAATCAAGCCATCGTTGAGCAGCAAGGTGTCACCGGCCTTGACGTCGCGCGGCAGCTCTCTGTAGTCTAAGCCCACGGCATCGTTGTTGCCGGGTTCGCTGCGCTGCGCATCCAGCACAAACGCCGCGCCGGGCTTGAGCGTGATTTTGCCGTGTTCAAAACGCCCCACCCGAATCTTGGGGCCTTGCAAGTCGGCCATGATGGCCACCTCGCGCCCCGCGCGCCCCGCGGCCTCGCGCACCAGCTGCGCGCGCGCCACGTGGTCTTGGGCGCTGCCGTGCGAAAAATTCAGCCGCACCACGTTTACGCCGGCCTCGATCATGCGCTGCAACAGCTCGGGCTCACTTGAGGCCGGGCCCAAGGTGGCCACAATTTTGGTGCCGCGTTTTTTTACCGCCATGGTTACCCCCGATTCAGTGTGTTGCCGCCGCGCGTTGCGCCAACACCGCAAAAGCGGGCAACGTTTTGCCCTCGAGCACCTCTAAGAACGCGCCACCGCCGGTGGAGATGTACCCCACCTGGTCGGTGATGCCGTACTTGGCAATCGCCGCTAAGGTGTCGCCGCCACCGGCGATGCTAAAGGCTGGGCTGGCGGCAATGGCGTGAGCCAAGGTTTGCGTGCCGTGCGCAAAGGCGTCAAACTCAAACACGCCCAATGGCCCATTCCACACCACGGTGCCGGCATGCTGCACAATGCCGGCCAAGGTTTGGGCGGTCTCGGGGCCCACGTCCAAAATCATGTCGTGCGCGCCCACCTGCTCGGCCGCCACCACCCGCGCTGGCGCGTCGGCGGCAAAACGCGGGGCCACCACCACGTCCATGGGTATGGGCACCTCGGCCCCCCTGGCCTGCATGGCCTGTATCACGGCGCGGGCTTGATCGACCAAATCGGGTTCGGCCAGGCTGTTGCCTATGGGCAAGCCTGAGGCCAGCATGAAGGTGTTGGCAATGCCACCGCCGACAATGAGCCGGTCAACTTTTTGCGCCAGGCTTTGCAAAATGGTGAGTTTGGTGCTGACTTTGGCGCCGGCGACAATCGCCACCAGCGGACGGGCCGGGCTTTGCAAGGCGCGTCCAATGGCGTCCATTTCGGCCCCCAGCAAAGGCCCAGCGCAGGCCAACGGCGCGTACTGGGCAACGCCCACGGTCGACGCCTCCGCGCGGTGCGCGGTGCCAAAAGCATCGTGAACAAACACGTCGCACAACGCGGCCATTTGTTGCGCCAGCGCGGGGTCGTTGGCTTTCTCGCCGGGGTTGAGCCGGCAGTTCTCCAGCAACACCACCTCACCCGGCGCGGCGGCCACCCCGCCCAGCCAATCGGTTTGTAAGCGCACCGGCAAACCCAGACACTGGCCAAGGCGCTCGGCCACGGGCGCCAGGGTGTCGTGCGGCCGGGGCTGGCCCTCGGTGGGGCGCCCCAAATGTGAGGTCACCAACACCGCGCTGGCACCCCCTTGTAACGCCATGCGAATGGCCGGTACGCTGGCGCGCACGCGCGTGTCTTCGGTAATGGCGCCCCGCGCATCGAACGGCACGTTCAGGTCGGCCCGAATCAACACGCGCGCGCCTTGCACCCGCCCCTGTTGGCATAAGTCTTGGAGTCGAAGAAACGCCATGCCTTTACCGCTCGCTGCTGTTGAAGTGGGTCATTGTAGGTTTGTGCGCTGCCGGCATGCAGCCCAAGCGTCAAGCTCGGGGCGGTAAACCTGGGTGCGCACGTCGGCCAGTCCAAGCACGGTGTGAAAAAAGTTATCGTGCGACCACGCGCGCGCGGCTTGGCCAGCGGCGCAGCGGCTGTCTTGCCCCATGCGCTGGCGCCACGCCGGCGAGGTCCACGCCAGCATAGGCACGTGTTTTTGTTCGCGCGGGGCCAGCGCGTACGGCAAGCCATGCAAGTACAAATTGTTTTCGCCCAAAGATTCGCCGTGATCAGACACATAAAGCATGGCGGTGGCGTGCGTTGCATTTGATTTCTTCAGCCATTGAATGGCTTGGCCGAGAAAGTGATCGGTGTACAAAATGGTGTTGTCAAAAGAATTGACCACTTGCTCTCGAGAGCATTCTTGAAGTGCATTGCTTTTGCACTCAGGCTGAAATTTCTTGAAATTGTCGGGTACGCGTTTGTAGTAAGCAGGGCCATGGCTGCCCATTTGGTGCATGACCACCACCACACCTTTGGCTCGTCGCTCTGCTGGCAAAGCTTGGATGCGTTCATCCAATTGGTGAAGCATGATTTCGTCAAAACACTCGCCGCCTTTGCACAAAGTCGGGTGTTTGAGATCCTTGGTCAGCGCTTGCGGCACACGTTCGCAAACGCTTTTGCAGCCCGATTGGTTGTCAATCCACAACAAAGCCAAACCCGCGTGATGAAGCACATCGATGAGGCTTTCGTAATTGTTTTTGCGTGATTCAAAGTCTTCTTTGCCCAAATGCGAAAACATGCAAGGGACCGAAGTGGCTATGCTGGTGCCGCAAGACATCACGCCGCGCAGACTGACGATATTTTCTTTGGCCAATTCTGGCGTGGTGTTGCGGTCGTAGCCATTCACACCAAAATTACCCATGCGTGCGGTTTCACCCA
>JALRBF010000229.1 GCA_023262365.1 Burkholderiaceae bacterium | reverse complement strand
AAGCCGCAAGTCGATCACGTGATCTTTCCCGATGGCAAGCGCATCATTTTGTTGGCGCAAGGCCGACTGGTGAACCTGGGCTGCGCCACGGGGCACCCCAGTTTTGTCATGAGCAGCTCGTTTGCCAACCAAACCATGGCGCAAATCGAATTGTTTACTCGCCCAGACGCCTATGAAGTGGGTCAGGTGTACGTGTTGCCCAAGCAGCTTGACGAAAAAGTGGCGCGGCTGCACTTGGGCAAAATTGGCGCCAAGCTCACCCAGCTCACCGGTGAGCAAGCGGCCTACATCGGCGTCTCGGTGCAAGGCCCATACAAGCCCGAAGCGTACCGTTACTGATGGCCAAGGCGCAGCCGGGGGCGCTGAGTTTTGAGTTTTTTCCGCCCAAAACCAGCCAGGGAGAGGCCAAGCTCGAGGCGGTGCAGGCTGAGCTTGCGGTGCTGCAACCGGCTTACGTGTCGGTCACGTACGGCGCCGGTGGCTCCACCCAAGCGGGCACGTTTCGCACCGTGGCCGCCTTGGCTGGGCATGGGCACGAGGTGGCCAGTCACTTTTCGTGCATGGGCGCCACACCCGAGAGCGTGCGCCAGCAACTGCAGCAGTTGCTTGACCTAGGCGTTACCCGCTTGGTGGCGCTGCGCGGTGACTTGCCCAGTGGCTACGGCAGCGCCGGGCGCTTTGCGCACGCGGCCGACTTGGTGCGGTTTGTGCGCACCGAGTTTGGGCGGGCCTTTCATGTGGAGGTTGCCGCCTACCCCGAGGTGCACCCGCAGGCCATGGGCGCCCGTGCCGACTTGGAGGCCTTTGCCGCCAAGGTAAAGGCTGGTGCCGATGGCGCCATCACGCAGTACTTTTTTAACAGCGACGCGTATTTTCGGTTTGTTGACGATGCCTTTGCCCTGGGCGTTGAGGTGCCCGTGGTCCCGGGGATCATGCCCATCACCAACAGCAGTCAACTGTTGAGGTTCTCGGATGCGTGTGGTGCCGAGGTGCCGCGCTGGATACGGCGTCGCCTGTTGGACTTTGGTGACGACACGGCCTCGATTCGGGCCTTTGGCTTGGACGTGGTGACCGATTTGTGCGACCAACTGTGCACCGCAGGCGTGCCCGGCCTGCATTTCTACACCATGAACCAGTCGGCCCCGGTGCTGGCCATTGGCCAGCGCCTGGGCTGGGTTAGGCCGGCTTAGCGCTCGTCAAAGCTGACGGTAACCTTGTCGCTGACGGGCACGCACTGGCAAGTCAGCACAAAGCCAGCGGCGCATTCGTCTGGCGTAAGGGCAAAGTTTTTGAGCATGCGCACCTCACCCTCAAGCACCCGCGCCCGGCAGGTGCTGCAGTTGCCCGCCTTGCACGAGTAGGGCAGCACCATGCCCGCGCGCAAGCCCGCGTCCAGCACCGTGTCGTTGCCCTGTTCGGTGGGCATGCCCACGCGGGTGCGGCGATGCTTGCCGTCAACAATCACTGTCAACTCGGCGCTTGCGGCCTCGTCAGCCAGCGCCGCAGTGGCCTGGCTGGGGGCAAAGCTGCCAAAGCGCTCCACGTGAATCGCCGCGGCCGCCAAGCCAAGTTCGTGCAGCACCGCCTCGGCGGCGTCCATCATGGGCTCGGGGCCGCACACAAACGCATGGTCAGGCAGCGACGACTGGCCCGGCTGCAACGCCCGCAGCAGGGTGCGCAGTTTGTCTTGGTTGAGCAAGCCGTGCAAGGGGCTGCCGGTCTCGCCTTCTTCGCTTAAGACATGCAGCAGTTGAAAACGCTGCAAGTACGTGTCCTTCAAGTCGTCGAGTTCGCTGGCAAACATGATGTGTGACACACCACGGTTGCCATAAATTAAGGTGAAGTGGCTGGTGGGTTCGGTGGCCAGCGTGGTGGCAATGAGCGAGAGCATGGGGGTGATGCCGCTGCCCCCGGCGATACCCCAGTAGTGGCGGCGCTGGCCAGCGTCCAGCGGGGCATAAAAGCGTCCGTCGGGTGTCATGACATCCAAGGTTTGGCCAGGCTCAAGGTGGTCGTTGACGTGATTGGAAAAACGCCCACCCGGCACACGCTTGATGCCTACGCGCAAAGGCTGGCCTTGTTCATACGACGGCACGCTGCTGCAAATGGAGTAAGCGCGACGCACCTCCTCACCTTGCAAGGTGGCACGCAGAGTAACAAATTGACCCTGCACAAAGCGGTACGCGTCGCGCAACGCAGCCGGGACGTCAAAGGCAACGCTCACGGCATCGGTGGTTACGGGGCGCACGTCAAGCACGCGAAGGGGGTGAAACTGGGGGGTGGTGGTCATGCGTTGTACTTCCCTAGCGCCCTAGTGGGCCTTGAAATAGTCAAAGGGCTCCCGGCACGAGAGGCAGCGGTAGAGCGCCTGGCAGGCTGTGGAACCATGCGTGGCAATGCGTTCGGTGCGTGGGCTGGCGCAGCGCGGGCAGGCGGGCTCGCCGTCGGCTCGCTGAAAATGCACCACCGCGGTCTGGTTGGATAGGCTGCCACTGGCCGCCGGTGGGGCAATGCCATAAGCGCGTAATTTAGCGCGGCCGCTGGCGCTGATCCAATCGGTGGTCCAAGCCGGGCTAAGCGTGGTGTGAACCTGGTACGGTGTAAGCCCGGCACCGCGCAACGCGGCCTCGATGTCGGTTTGCATTTGCTCCATGGCCGGGCAGCCGGTGTAGGTGGGCGTGATGGTCACGTGCAGGGTGTCGCCGTCGAGTGTGACGTGGCGTAGCACCCCCAAATCGCGCAGGTTAATCACGGGGATTTCTGGGTCGGTTACCGCATCGAGTACCTGCTGGGCATACGCCAGTCGCGGTTCGCCTTGCAGCGGGCAAGGGGCGCCGGTGGCGCCGGGTTGCCCCACGTTGGCCGCGGCTTGCGCAAAACTGGGCGCCCCAGTGGGTGGGGCTACCATGCCCCCTCCGGGTGGGCGCGGGCCACGCTTTGCAAGTCGGTAAGCAGATAGCTCAGGTGCTCCGAGTGGTGCCCGTTTTTGCCGTCGCTCAAAAAAGCCGAATCCGGTGGCTGTTGCAGCGTGGCTTGTGCCAACGCGTCTTGCACATCGGCCAGCCATGCCGCGTGCAGCGTGGCCGGCGCCACGCCCACGCCGCTGTCGGTCACGGCTTGCTCTACCGCGTCTGGCGCAAAGAGCTCGCGGGTGTAGGGCCAAAGCGCATCCACCGCCGCTTGTACACGGGCGTGCGAGGTGGCCGTGCCATCGCCTAAGCGCACCAGCCACTGGCGCGCGTGCTGGCGGTGAAAGCGGGCTTCTTTGACCGATTTGGCCGCAATCGCTGCCAAGGTGTCGTCGGTGGAGCGCGTCAGCGCCTCCCACCACAGCACCATCAGTGAGCCCATCATCCACTGCCGCACCATGGTTAGGCCAAAGTCGCGGCCTTGGGTGGCCGTGGCCGCGGCCGGCGGGGTGTTGGGCAGCTCCACCAGCACGCAGTTGACAAACGCGTCGGGGTCACGCCAGTACGCGTAGTGGTCTTCGCCGCGGCCACTGCCGTCGAGTTGTCCCAAATGGGTGTAGAGCATGCGCGCTTGACCGATGTGGTCCAGCGCGGTGTTGGCTAGGCTGAGGTCTTCTTCCAAAATGGGCGCGTGGCCGCACCATTCGCTTAGGCGTTGCCCGTGGATCAGCGCGTTGTCCGCCAAGCGGGCGATGTAGGTCAAATGTGGCGTGTGCATGGCGTGGGTCACATGTGGTTGACCGCTTCGGGCAACTGGTAAAAGGTGGGATGGCGATAGATTTTGTCGGCCGCGGGCTCAAACAGTTCGCCTTTGGCTACCGGTGCCGAGGCCGTGATGGCCGCCGATGGCACCACCCAAATGGAATCGCCCTCTTGGCGCCGGGTGTACACCTCGCGCGCCATGTGCAAGGCCTGTTCGGCGTCGGCGGCGTGTACGCTGCCGCAGTGTTTGTGCTCCAGCCCGGGGCCCGGGCGAACAAAGACTTCCCATAGTTGCCACGTGTCCGTGGTGCCGGATGTTTGCTGATTCATGTGTGCTCCCTTTAAGCCGCTTGGGCCTGCTGACGTGTGTGTACTTTGGCCGCGTAAGCGGTGGCAGCCTCACGCACCCAGGCGCCGCTGTCGTGGGCCAAGATGCGCGTGGCCAGACGCTCGCGGTTGCATGGGCCGTCGCCGCCAACGACTTGCCAAAATTCATCCCAGTTGATGGTGCCAAAGTCGTGCTGGCCGCGCGCTTCGTTCCAGCGCAAGTCGGGGTCGGGCAACGTCACGCCCAGTACCTGGGCTTGGGGTACGGTGGCGTCAATAAACTTTTGGCGCAATTCGTCGTTGCTCACGCGTTTGATGCCCCAGCGCATGCCTTGCGC
>JALRBF010000084.1 GCA_023262365.1 Burkholderiaceae bacterium | reverse complement strand
CATCAGTTTGAAGGGCATGGAGATCATCATGGGCGACAACATCATCATGCCCATGGACATGAGCACGCTGGCGACGATGAGGTCGATGACCACAAACGGGATGTAGATGAGAAAACCGATGGTGAAGGCGCTTTTGAGCTCAGAGGTAAGGTACGCCGGCACCAAGGTGGTAAAGGGCACATCGGCCGGGCTAGCCAATTGCCCCAACCCGGCAATGCCAGCAAACAGGCCAATGTCGTCCTCGCGGGTGTTATTAAGCATAAACGCGCGCAGCGGCGCTTCGGCTGTGGCCAGCGCACGGTCAAACGGCAGCGTGCCGTCCATGTAGGGCAGCAACGCGTTGGTGTAAATGTCTTGCAACACCGGCTGCATCACAAACAGCGTTAAAAACAAGGCCAGGCCCACCAGCACCAAGTTGGGCGGCGTTTGCGCCGTACCCAGCGCCTGGCGCAGCAGCGACAGCACAATCACAAAGCGCACAAAGGTGGTGAGCATCAGCAGCAAAGAAGGCAGCAAGGTCAGCGTCGTCATCAACGCCAACAATTGCAGCGTCAGGCTGTACTGCGTACCCCCGGCGGTGTTGGTGGCTTGAATCAGCGGAATGCCCGCTTGCGCCCATGCGCCGCCAGCACCCACCATGGCCGCCACCAGCAGCCCCCATTTCAGCCACGGTTTCACTTGGGCTCCTCGGGCTGCGATTGGGCATCGGGCCAGCTGTGCAGTGCGGCAATGGCGTGCGGGGTGGCCCCCAGCAACACCTCGTGGCCGCGCACCCGCACCAACACCAGTTTTTGCCGTGTGCCAATTGAATGGGTTTGCACCACCTCCATGGCACGTTCTTGGCCACGCAGCTTGAGCCCCTGGCCCTGCTGCAAACGGCGCAGCAGCCACAGCATGGCGCCAAGCAACACCAAAACCAATGCGAAACTGGCTGCCATGTGCAGCCAGTCAAGAGCGGGAACCGAGGGCTTCATGGCTTATAGGTTTTTCATGCGTTCAGAGGCGGGCACCACGCGCGTCAAACGAATGCCATAGCGCTCGTTGACCAGCACCACCTCGCCTTGTGCCACCACGGTGTTGTTCACCAACAAGTCCAGTGGCTCCCCAGCAATGCGGTCCAGCTCGACCACGCTGCCCTGTGTCAGGCGCATCAGGTCGCGAATTTTGATGGACGCGCGCCCCACCTCAATCGACAGGGTCACCGGGATGTTTTGCAACACCTCGGGGTTAATGGAGCTGGCGTCCTGGCCTTCGGCCTCGGGTTGGGTTGGGGTGTCGGAGTCACTCATGGCTGTTCCACTTACAAATGGGTTTGGGGGGCGACGGGTTCAACAATCTTGATGGCAACCTGTCCGCCCAGATTGCCCAGCTCCACGTCAAAAGCCGGCAAGTCGCAAAACAACGCGCGCCCGTAATCGGGCTTTTTAAAGTGCAGCACCTGCCCCTCTTGCAGCTGCTCCAACTGGCGCAGCGTAATCGGCACATGCCCAAGCAGCACTTGCATCTCCACCTCGGCGTCGTGCACCGCTTGGGCCAGTTCGTCACGCCACTGCTTGTCGCTTTCTTCATCACCATCCCCCGAGGTCACGCGGCTACGCAGCAGGTCGCGTATGGGCTTGAGCGAGGCATACGGGTACACCATGTCAACAAAGCCCTTACCAGAGCTTAGCTGATCAGCCTCATACCGGCTCAACACGACCAAATCGTTCTCGTCGGCAATTTGGGCAAACTGCGGGTTAATTTCCGAGCCCACGTGCTCCATCTCAATGGGCAACAAGGGCGACCACGCCTCGCGCAGCGAGCGAAAGAAAACCTCAAGGATCAACTTGATGATGCGCGTCTCGGTGGGGGTGAACAAACGCCCCGAAGGCAATTGCCCCACGCCGCTGCCAAAGCCGCCAAAAAAGCTATCGAGCGCGCTAAAAATCAGCGTGGGCTCAATCACAATCATCGAGTACCCACGCAGCGGGTTAATGCGCACCGTGTTCACCGACAACGGCGCCCTAAGCTCTTTTAAGTAATCCCCAAAGCGAACAATTTGCACCCGGGTGGGGTTAATACGCGGACTGGTGCGCAACACTTCAAGCAGGCCAAGCCGAAATAAGCGAATGCAGCGCTCGTTGATCATGTCAATCGACGAGACGTTCATCCCCAGGCTGCTGTCCTCGCTGGCCAAGTCGTGCTTGCGCACCCGGGCCTGCAAGTTAAAGCCGGTGTCCACCGCAATCGAGCCATCGCCCACGCCTTGCGCCAGCGCAGCCATCTCCTCGGGGGTTAACAACGATTGGTCAGCCATGGTGTGTTTTGGCGTGGGTTCTTGGTGTGGCTTACTGCACCACGAATGTGGTGAAGTACACCTCATCAATGCCGCCAAAGTCCTCGTACATCTCGAGCACGGCGTTCACCTC
>JALRBF010000072.1 GCA_023262365.1 Burkholderiaceae bacterium | reverse complement strand
TACCGCGTGGGAGTTCTCGTGGCCACGGGCTTTCAAATGGCTGGCAGCTTTTTGGGCAATAAATACCTCGTCTTCAAATCATGAAATACCTCAAGGCCCTGGCTGCCTGCGTCCTGTTTGTGCTGTTGTTGGCGGTGATGGCGTGGGCAATGTGTTGCATCATGACGGTTTTGCCGCTTTTGGGCGGCGCCACCAGCAACGCGCGCTGACCTTTGCCAATGGGGGCAATGATGTCAATGATGCGCCCGGTGATGTTCTCTTCGCTTTTGATGTCGCGCTCAAGCCGCATGTGTTCGTCGGGGAACAGCGGCGTGAGGTTTTCAAACATGATTTTGTGTTTGTTCTCTTCGGGGGGGCGACCATTAACCGCCTCGAGCTTGTTCAGCGCCAGGTAGCGTTCGCCGTCTTTGGGGGTGCGTACCTCACCCTCAATCAAGTCGCCGGTGTGCAGGTTAAGGCGGCGAATTTGGCTCGGCGAGATGTAGATGTCGTCGGTGGCTGCGGTGTAGCTGGCCTCAGGCGCGCGCAAAAAGCCAAAGCCGTCGGGTAGCACCTCAAGCACGCCGTCGGCATGCACCAGTTCGCCGGCACGGGCGTGTTTTTTGATGATGGCAAAGATCAGCTCTTGCTTGCGCATGCGGCCGGTGTTCTCAATTTCGAGGGCTTCGGCTTGCTTGAGCAGGTCAGAAATGTGCAGCGCTTTAAGTTCGGATAGGTGCATGGCGTACCGCCTGGTAATGCAAAAAGAAAAAAGGGTGAGGGCGAAAGCGAGTGAGGTACCCGCTTGCAGAGATAAGGCACAGCGCCATCGACGCGAGAACGTGGCGTGTCGACGTTGATTATAGGGGGTGGCCGGCGGGATTTACAAGCGGCCAGGCGTCCGGGTGAGAGGGGGTGCCGGCGCCTGGGCCACGCCGGTTGCACCAGGGTCTGGGCTAGGTCAGTTGCTCGTCGATAAACGCGGTGAGTTGGGCCTTGTTGAGGGCACCGACTTTGGTGGCGGCCAGCTGCCCGTCTTTGAACAACATGAGCGTGGGTATACCCCGGATGCCGAGTTTGGCCGGCACCTCGCGGTTTTCGTCTACGTTGAGTTTGGCCACGGTGAGCTTGCCTTGGTAACCTTGGGCGATGTCGTCAAGGATAGGCGCTACCATGCGACATGGTCCACACCATTCAGCCCAAAAATCGACCAGCACGGGGGTACTGGACTGCACCACGTGTTGTTCAAATTCGGCGTCGGTGGTGTGGCGGATAAGATCGCTGGACATGGGGCTTTCCTCTTTTAAACCGTCGGTTGCGTTGGGGCACTCATTGTGACAGAAACCGTATGCCAAGGCGCGCCGGCGTGGCATTGGCATGCCAGCTTGCAGCCGCTGGCGCAGCGGTTGCAGCAGCACGGCACGCCGCCGTGGCGCGCGGTGCTTTTGGTGCCTTTTGCGCAGCTCATTCCCGAAGCGCGAGCGGCCTGGCAGCACCATTGGCCCGGTCCGGTGCCGCGTATGGAAACCCCTGCCGTTTGGGCCAGACGCCTGGCGCCCTGGCGCGCCTTGGCCGACGATTTTGCTGGTCATGCCGGGCGCGATGTGCTGGTGGCGCAAAGCATGTGGCGTCGTTTGGGATTTGTGCAGCGGAGCGGCCCCTGGGCCGCTGGCATGGCAGACGTGTTGCGGCAGAACGCGGCGGTGTTGTGGCCTCTGGCGCAGGCGCAGGCCCCTGACCAGCGGGGCGCTTGGGCCGAGCGGGTGACGCGTGCCTTACACAGCGGTTGGGTGGGTCAAACCCAGCATTGGGAGGGGGCGTTGTGGGCCACCGCCGCGGCTTGGGTGGGGCACAGTCGGTGCGCCACCGACGTGTTGTGGGCACCCGCCACCCGTGAGCAAACCGATTGGCTGGCCGTGTTGCCTGGGGACGCGAGTCCGCTGCCGCAGGCGTTGCTGCGACAATGGGGCGAGCGGGGGCTGGCGTTGCCCGCGCTGGAGCCTGTGGCCAAGGCCGGGGCGCTGCGTGTGACGGCGTGCCACGACCTGGCGCACGAGGCGCTTAGCGCCGCCGGGCTGGTGTGGCACGGTTTGCAGCAAGCTGGTGGGCAGCGCGTGGCCTTGGTCTCGCAAGACCGACGCGTGGTGCGCCGCGCCGCGGCGTGGCTGATGGCGCGTGGTGTGCAGGTGCACGATGAGGCGGGGTGGCGTTTGTCGACCACGCGCGCGGGTGCTGAGCTGTGGGCGCTGCTGCAGCAAGAGGCCATGGGCTGGCGGGGCAGGCAGCCCATTTGGGATTGGCTGCAGCGCCTGCAGCAGGCATGGACGCCGGTGGCGCAAGCCCTGAATTGGCAAAGCGACGCCGCGGCCGAGCAAGTCGCCTTGGCCCTGGGCTTGGACCATCCGGTCGCGCGCTGGCAGGGTGCCTCGGATGATATTGAGCGGCCCATGACAGCCACGGTGTTTGTGCGTTGGGTGCGGGAGGTGCTTGAGGGCGAGAGTTTTGTGCCGCCGCGCCCAGTGGGTGAGGCGCAGGTGGTGGTGTTGCCCATGTCGCATACCCTGGGGCGTGCGTTTGACCGGTGGGTGGTGCCCGGTTGTGACCACGTGAGTTTGCCAGTGGCGCCCACACTGCCCGCTGGCCTGTCCTCGGCCCAGCGGCAGGCGCTGGGCTTGCCCACACGGGTCGAGTTAAGCCAACGTGCGGCACACACTTTTGCCTGCCTCACGCGCATGCCACAGGTGGATGCGTTGTGGCGTCAGCAGCAAGGCGCTGAAGCGTTGCTGCCTTCACCCTGGCTGCAGCGCGCTTCGGTGGCTGAGCCAACGCGTTACGATGCGGGCTCGACCCCGGGCGTGCTGGCGCAGGCGTGGCGTGCCTCGGTGCCGCCCGCGCCGGCACCGAGTGCCCCGGCGCAGCTGCCAGCCAAGGTCTCGGCCACCAGTTTGCGTCGGTTGCGGCAGTGCCCGTACCAGTTTTTTGTGCACGACGTGTTGGGGCTGCGCTTGCCCGATGAGGTGCAGCCGCTGCCCACGCGGCGCGAGCTGGGCACTTGGCTGCACGAGGTGTTGCAGCGTTTTCACGCCGACCCGCGCCAATACGAGGCGCCGCAGCAGCAAGAGGCATGGTTGATGGCCTGCGCCGAGGACGCGCGCGCCGCGCACCACTTGTCGGAGGCACGGTTTTTGCCCTTTGCGCCGTTGTGGCCCCATTTGGCGCGTGCCTACTTGGCCCAGTGGCAGGCCGACCTGGCGCAAGGGGTGCAATGCCACGGGGTGGAGCACCGCCTGGGTATGCCGTGGCAAGACGCCACGTTGATAGGCACCATGGACCGGGTGGATCAGTTGGCCACGGCGGCGGGCTGGCGCATCGTGGATTACAAGTTTGAGCGCAAGGACAAGACGCGTCGCCGACTGGCCGAGCCGGCCGAGGACTGGCAAGCGGCGGTGTACACGGCGCTGTGGCGGCATCACCACCCCGATACACCGGTGACCATGGCCTACCTTACCCTAAGCGACAGCGGCGTGGTCCAGGCCGACCAGCCGGTGGCCATGCACGTCTCAAGCGCCACGCCAGACGAATGCGAGCAAAGCCTGGCGCACCTGGGGGACGACTGGCAGCGCTTGCGCCAAGGCGCCGCCATGCCCGCCATGGGTCACTGGGACGCCTGCACCCATTGCAGCGCGCGTGGCGTGTGTCGGCGTGATTTTCGGGCCAGCGCATGAGCGCCACGCATTTTTGGGTTGACGGCAAGCCGGCCTCGGCCGAGGCTTTTTACGGCGTGGCCTGTGACCCCAGGCGACACGTGGTGGTGGAGGCGTGCGCCGGGTCAGGCAAAACTTGGATGCTGGTCGCGCGCATGGCTAGGGCCATGTTGGACGGGGCGCCACCCGGGTCGTTGCTGGCCATTACCTTTACCCGCAAGGCTGCCGGCGAAATGCGCGGGCGGCTGCACGCGTTGCTGCAGCAGTGGGCGGTGCTGGATGACGACGCGCTGCGCCAAGCGCTGCGCGAGCGCGGCGTAGCCAGCGTCGATGCGGCCACCCTGGCGCGCGCCCGGGGCTTGCATGACGAGGTGTTGCAGGCACTGGACGGCGTGCAGGTGGCAACGTTTCATGGCTGGTTTGCCAGTTTGCTCAGGCACGCCCCGCTGGAGGTGTTGCAGTCCTTGGGACTGCCGCTTCACGCCACGCTGCAAGACGACGACGCCGATTTACGCCGGGCGTTATGGCCGGCGTTCTACGCCCACGTGGCGAGCGACGAAAGCTTGCGCCCTGTCTTAGAGCAGGGTATACGCACCTTGGGCATGGCGGCCATGCAGTCGGCGCTGGAGTCGGTGCTGCCGCGTCAGCTTGAGTTCACGCGCGCCGAGGCCGCCGGGGTGCTGGAGGCGTCGGTCAAGTCCGTGGCGCAGGTTTTTCCGGCTTGGTCGCACGTGACCGATTGGGCGCGCGTGCTCGAGCAAAGCCCGGCGTTGCATCAAGCGTGCTGGGCGCTGTGCACCGCCATGGGTCAGGCGGCCAAAACCGATACGGCGCGCCAACGCGTGCAGCGCATGCAGCAAGCGCTTGAGGTCAACGACTGGGCCGGCGTGCGGGCCGAGCTGCTCACCGATAAGGGCACGCCACGCAAGTCGCTGCCCGCCAAGGACAGCGGGGCATACGCCGAGTTGATGGCGCAGGTAGACGAACTGGAGCAAGCGCAGCATCAAGCCAGCTGCCACGCCCACCAGCTGCGCATGGTGCAACTCGGCCGCGCGCTGCTGCAGGTGTGGCGCGAGCTCAAGCAGCGGCTGGGCGTAATTGACATGAACGACGTGGAACGCGCGGCCGAGCACTTGCTTGCAGACGCCGAAGTGGCCGGTTGGATACAGCAGCAACTCGACGCGCGCGTCAAGCATGTACTGATTGATGAATTTCAAGACACCAACCCGGTGCAATGGCACGCGTTGCGCGCCTGGCTTGAAGCCTACGCCGGGGCCGGTGGCGGCGACGCGCCTGGGGTGTTTGTGGTGGGCGACCCCAAGCAGTCGATTTACCGTTTTCGTCGTGCCGATGCGCGCGTGTTTGTGCAGGCTCGGGCGTGGTTGCAGCAAACGCACGGCGCGCACATGCTGGGTTGCGACTTGACAAGGCGCTGCGCGCCGCAAGTGGTGCAGGTGGTCAACGACGGCATTGCACCTTTGGCCCAACGGAT
Source organism: Burkholderiaceae bacterium (assembly GCA_023262365.1). Taxonomy (GTDB): domain Bacteria; phylum Pseudomonadota; class Gammaproteobacteria; order Burkholderiales; family Burkholderiaceae_C; genus RS62. The sequence continues at coordinate 5,498 of JALRBF010000072.1, read as the reverse complement.
GGCCGATGCGCCCGAGTTTCGTGTGCATCACAGTGGCCGGGCAAACACGCACGAGGGTGCGGTGTGGCGCTTGCCACTGGCGCCGGCGCCCGAGCGCAAAACCTCCCAAACCCAAACGCCGAGCTCCTGGCGCGACACCTTGTGCGAGCCCATGCCCGAGCGCGAGGACGCCGCGGCGCAACGCGAAGCCCAGACGCTGGCACAGTGGCTCGCCGGTGTGTTGCCGTCTCAAGGTTGGGCACCCTCGGATGTGTTGGTGCTGGCGCGACAAAACAGCCGCTTGGCGCGCTTGCAAGAGGCCCTGACTCGGCATCGCGTGGCCTCGGCCATGGCCGACCGCACCTTGCTGCGCGACAGCCCCGTGGTGGGCGACGTGGCCGCGCTGGTGCAAGCCTGCTTGGCGCCGCACCCTGACTTGGCGTTGGCGCATGCGCTGCGCAGCCCTTTGTTTGGCGCCACCGACGCGCAGCTCGCGGCCCTGGCGCGGCGTGCCCAGGCCCTGGCAGCCCAACCCACCGAACGGTGGTGGCAAGCCTTGCAGCAAGCGGCCCCAGACGCTGACGCCAGTGACGAGGACAACGCCACCATGCGCAGCTGGGCGGCGCACCTGTGCCACATCGCGGGGTACTTGCAAAGCCTGCCGCCGCATGACGCTCTGGTGGCCACCCTGGACCGCTTGGACGCGGTAAACGCCTACGCCCAGCGCGTACCCGCCAGCATGTGGGCCTCGGTGCAGGCCCAGCTCGACGCCGTGCTTGACACCGCACTGCAGCTGCAAGAAGGCCGCTGGTTACGCCCACAGGACTGGCTCGAACACGTGCGCCGCAGCGCCATACCGCACCAATGGCCCACCGCGCCCGAAGCGGTGCGGTTGATGACGATTCACGGCGCCAAAGGCCTGGAGGCACCGGTGGTGGTGCTGATGGACGCCAACGCCGGCCCGCGGCGCGCGCCTAGCCACGAGACATGGCTGGACTGGCCGCCTGAAGACCAGGCGCCTCGGCGCCTGGTGTTTGTGCGCCAGAGCCAGCAGCCACCGGTGTGCGCGGCCGACTTAGCCCTGCAGCAGGCCCGCGCCGAGGCAGTGGAGGACCTGAATTTGCTTTACGTGGCCGCCACCCGCGCCGAACACCATCTGGTGCTCAGTGGTCACGAGGTGGCCAAGCCGCAAGACAGTTGGTACGCCCGCTTACAGGCGCTGGCCCAACCCGCACCCACGGTGCCCGAACCCGGCGCCCCGGGCCTGGCCCAAACCGAGGTGGTGGCCTACCGGCTGGGGGGTGAGCATCGCTGGCCGCAGGCGGCGCAGGCAGCCAATGAGCCGCCGCTTGCTCAGACGGATGCCTGCGGCGACGACGCGCGCCGCATGGGGCAGGCCATGCACCGTTGGCTCGAGGGCCTCAGCGCGCACGGGCCCACCGAGCCGGTTGAACCCCAAGCCTTGGCCCAGGCCTTTGGCCTCAACCACGCCCAATTGCAAGAAGTGCAGCATCGGGTCAACGCCATACGCAGCGGGCCGGCGGCTTGGGTGTGGCGCCAAGACCGCGTGCAGCAAGAGGCCAATGAGGTGGATGTGTACACTGCGAGCGGCTGGGGGCGAATCGACCGGCTGATTTGGGACGTCCACCAGAGGTGCTGGTGGGTACTGGATTACAAGTCGGCGCATCGACCCGAGCAAAACGAGGCGTCGCGCAATCAGGTTCGCGGATACATGGCCGCGGTGCAAACCTGGTTTGCTCACCAAACCGTGCGCGGCGCGCTAATTGGCGGCAATGGATCATGGACTGAGGTGGATTAAATGAAAACAATTCAAGTGGTTGTGACGGCACTGATGGGGTTGACCGTGGCGCTGGTGACGCTGCCGGCTGCGGCCATGGATGTGGACGCGCTGGTGCAAAAACGCCAGCAGGCTTTCAAGCAAAACAAAAAAGACGCCCAACGCATCAAAGCGGCGCTGGGCAGCGGCGACATGCAAGCGGTGCGCGAGGCCGCGTTGCGCATCGCGGCCTGGGCCAAAGAAATGCCGGCGGCGTTTCCGCCGGACTCCAACCCGCCGCCGTCCGACGCGCGCGACGACATTTGGTTGAATTGGGAGGGCTTTAAGCAAAAGGCCGAAGAAAACCGCAAGGCCGCTCAGGCTTTGGCCGATGCCGTGGAACAAAAAGCCGGGGCCGACACTCTAAAAGTTCGTTTCGGGGCGCTGGGCCAATCCTGCAAGGCATGCCACGACAGCTTCAAAAACTAGGGCGCGTCCTGTCATGGCCGCCCCATTTAGATACAAGGGAAGGCTAAGACATGACAAAAATCTCGTCCCCCAGTTGGGGCACGCTAGGCATGTGGGCAGCGGTGCTGGCGTTGTTGGTGGCGGCAGTTGGGTGGCTGGCGTGGCCCAGCGGCGCGGGTGCCGGTGGCAGCACGCTGCGCCCCTACGACGATCAAGTGGTGCTACGCGGCGAGGTGGTTTACGCCAACAACTGTGCCAGGTGCCACGGCGCCAACCTTGAAGGCCAGCCCAATTGGCGGGTACGCTTGCCCGATGGCAAGCTGCCCGCCCCACCACACGACGAGACCGGCCACACCTGGCATCATCCCGACAGCTACCTGATTGCCGTGACCACGCATGGACTGGAGCAGATGCTGGGCAAGGCCTACCCCAACGACATGCCAGCGTATGGCAACACGCTAAGTGAGAGTGACATCGTGGCGGTGTTGTCTTACATCAAAAGCCGTTGGCCCCGATCGGTACAGGCCAGACACGACCAAGTTAACGCCCAATACGGGCGGGCTCAGGGCGGCTAGCGCCCGGCGCGTAACAGGGCGCTGGGCTACCATGCGCCCATGATGGTTATGCTTTTTCGACGTCGCGCGCTGCAGTGCGCCACGCTGTGGCCCATGGCCGCGCTGGCTCGCACGGCCGAGGTGGTGCGGGTGGCCGCGGCGTCGGATTTGCAGTTTGCGTTGCCCCAGGTGCTGCAGGCCCACGAGCGGCGCACCGGCACGCGGGTGGTGGTGAGTTACGCGGCCTCGGGGCAGTTGGCCATGCAGATTCAGCATGGCGCGCCGTTTGACTTGTTTTTGTCTGCCGATGAAGCCTTTGTGCAGCGTTTGCAGCGCGCTGGCCTCACGCAAGACGAAGGCACACTTTACGCCCTGGGGCGCTTGGCGCTGGTGGCGGGCAAGCAAACCGATTGGCCATTGGATGCGGCGCTGCAGGGGTTGCGGCAGCGCTTGGCACAAGGCCAATTGCGCCGCTTTGCCCTAGCCAACCCGCGCATTGCCCCCTACGGCATGCGAGCTCAGGAGGCGCTGCAGGCCATGGGTTTGTGGCAGGGGTTGCAGCCGCATTTGGTGTGGGGTGAAAACGTGGCACAGGCCATGCAGTTTGCCCTAAGCGCCGAGGCCGACGGTGGCGTGGTGGCCTTGTCGCTGGCCGTGGCGCCGCCGCTGCGCACGCGGGTGCGGTACGTGGCCATTGCGCCGCGATGGCACCGGCCGCTGCGCCAACGCATGGTAAGGCTGCGCCGCGCCTCGGCCGCAGCCCAGGCGCTTTACGCCGAGTTGCAACAGCCCCACGCGCGCGAGGTGTTGGCCGCGCACGGTTTTGGCATGGCCCAGGGGGGTTGAATGAACTGGGACGCGTTGCGCTTGTCGTTGTGGCTGGCGGTGGCCACGGTGTTGGTGCTGGTGCCGCTGGCCTTGGGCGTGGCGCGCTGGCTGGCGTTTCATCGGTTCGCCGCCAAGCCCTGGGTTGAGGCTTTGCTGGCCACGCCGCTGGTGCTGCCACCCACCGTGGTGGGTTACTACTTGCTGGTGGCGTTTGGCCAGCAAAGTGCGCTGGGGCGCTGGTTTGCCGAGTGGTTGGGGCAGCCTTTGGTGTTTAGCTTTGCCGGGCTGTGGTTGGCCTCGGTGTTGGTCAACGTGCCGTTTGCGGTGCAGCCCATGCAGCGCGTCTTCGAGCACCTTAGCCGCGATTTGCGCGACACCGCCGCGTGCTGCGGCATGTCGGCCTGGCAGGCGTTTTGGCGCATTGAGTTGCCGCTGGTGTGGCCAGGGGTGTTAACCGCCGTGGTGTTGACCTTTGCCCATACCTTGGGTGAATTTGGCGTGGTGTTGATGGTGGGGGGCAACATTGAAGGCGAAACCAAGACCCTAGCCGTGGCCATTTACGATGAGGTGCAGGCCTTTAATTTTGAGGCGGCAGGCCAGATGGCGGTGTTGCTGTTGATTTTTTCGGTGGTGGTGTTGGGGGCGGTCAGTGGCTGGGGGCGACGCCTGGCCGGAGGGCGCGCGCATGAGCAAGCCTAGTCAGGCGCCGCCGTGCGCGCTGCACGTTAACCTTAAGCTGCGCGAGCCGGTGCCGCTTGAGGCCGACTTTGTGGTGCAACCCGGGCACATGGTGGCCTTGGCGGGGCCCTCGGGCATTGGCAAATCAAGCGTGCTGCGTGCCGTGGCCGGCGTGTTGCCGCGTGCGCAGGGGCAGGTGCGACTGGGCAGCCAAGTGTGGCTTGACAGCGCCCATGGACAGTGCCTCAGGCCGCAGCTGCGCCGAGTGGGCTACATGCCCCAGCAGTGGGGCTTGTTTCCGCACCTCTCGGCGCTGGCCAATGTGGCCGCTGGCATGCTTGACCTAGCGGCCAAGCCCCGGCTTGAGCAAGCGCACGATTGGCTGCAGCGCGTGGGGCTGCAATCCAAGGCTGCGCAGTTGCCGCATCAGCTCTCGGGGGGGAACAGCAGCGTGTGGCCTTGGCGCGGGCTTTGGCGCGTCGGCCCAAGGTGCTGCTGTTGGATGAGCCGTTTTCGGCTGTGGATTGGACCACGCGCCAGCGCCTGTACGAGGCCTTTGAGCAGTGGCGCGAGGCGGCTGGCGTGCCGGTGTTGTTGGTCACGCACGACCTGCCGTACGCGGCGCGTTTTGCCCAAGAGGCGGTGGTGTTTGAGCCGGGCCGCGCCCTAGCGGCCGTGCCGGCTGAGGGCCTCACGGCCCTGCTTGGTGCCGCTTAGACAGCGCCGGAGGCGCACCCCAGGCCCCCTGGCGGGCCGCACAACGCGGGGTATCATGCAAGGCTTGCAGCATAAATCGGAAACGGGCTCGCCCCTGGCAACACCTTGCGTCTTCAATCCATAAAAATCGCTGGCTTTAAGTCGTTTGCTGACCCCACCCACTTTGAGCTGCCTGGCCAAATGGTGGGGGTGGTTGGGCCCAATGGGTGCGGCAAGTCCAACATCATGGATGCCGTGCGCTGGGTGCTGGGTGAGTCCAAAGCCAGCGAGCTGCGCGGCGAATCCATGCAGGATGTGATTTTCAACGGCACCACCTCGCGCAAGCCGGCCAGCCGCAGCAGCGTGGAGCTGGTGTTCGACAACGCCAGCCACCGCGCTGGCGGGCAGTGGAACCAGTTTTCCGAGATCGCCGTCAAGCGCGTGCTGACGCGCGACGGCACGTCCAGCTACTACATCAACAACCAGCCGGTTCGCCGTCGCGACGTGCAGGACGTGTT
>JALRBF010000065.1 GCA_023262365.1 Burkholderiaceae bacterium | reverse complement strand
ATTGTCCTAATTGGGATTCTACTCGTCATTTTGCTCCGATAAATCTGGCTGGACCGACTTAAGCTTTTCAACTGTCTTAGCTTTCTGCAGTAAATTGCTTTGGAGCGATAGGCCGTCAGGTTGGAAGTTTCGCGAGTGCATGCACAAGATCCTGCGCCACCTCATCACTTGGAAGAAGCTCCACGATGAGAACCATCAGTTGGCTAACGCTGCGTGTGACTACGTCATCAACCTCATGCTGCGCGAATTGCTTGAGTGCGACAGCGTGGCTCAGGCGCGGCAGCGGTTGGCGCAGGCCCAGGCCATTGGATTTGGCGCCTCGTCCAACATTCCATGCGCCGACGCCCAAGGCGAGGTAGTGAGCTTTGAGCTGGCCCCGGCAGGGCTGGCCGAGTGGCCGGCGGTAGAGGGCGTGATGACGCACACCAACCATTTTTTATGCGACACGCTGCGGCCCCATCAAGCGGTAATGGGGCAAAGCCTATCGAGTGCGCCGCGGCTGGCTGTGGCCAGCGCACACGGCGCGCGCGGGCCGCACGATTGGCACACCCTGCAGCAGGTGCTACGCGATCAAAGCGATGGCTTGCTAAGCATCTGCCGCCACCCCGACCCGGCGCTGCCACCCGAGCAGCGGGTAGAGAGTGTGGCCGGCGTCATCATGAACGTGACCACCCGGCAGTGGTGGATTGCCCCGCACGTGCCCAGTGACGTGGCGTTTGAGCCCGCCTAGCGCCGCGCTTGGCTTAGGCCAAGGTGGGCCGAGGCACGGGGTGCACCGATTCATACGCCCGCGCCACGCGCAGCACGGTGGCGTCGTCAAACATGCGGCCCACAATTTGCAAGCCAATGGGCAGGCCGGCTTGCGTTAGGCCGCACGGCACGCTAATGGCCGGCTGCTGGGTTAGGTTAAACGGGTAACTAAAGGGCGTCCAGCCCAGCATGGCCTCGTCGGTCCAGGCCTGATGCCCGGCGGGCTTGGCGTCAAACGCTGGCACCGCCACCGCGGGCGTAAGCAGCGCGTCGTAACGCTGCATGAACTGCCGCATGTGCGAGCCCAGCAAGCCGCGCCGCATGGTCAGTTGGTGCAGGGCGCTGCGGTCAAGGCGTTCGCCCAGTGCGGCCTCGGCGGCAAAATCGGGGTCGGTAAGTTCGCGCTGCGCTTCGCTTAGGTCGCTCCACAGCGTGTAGGCCCCGGCAAACCACAAACCAATGCTAATGTCCAGCGGGTCTTCAAACCCAGGGTCTATTGCCTCCACGTGGGCGCCCAAGGCGGCCAATTGCGTCACGGCTTTGTCTACCGCAGCGGCCACTTCGGGGTGGACATTTTTGGCGTAGCCCAGCGTGGGCGAATACGCCAGGCGCAGGCCCCGGATGCCGTCTTCTAACCCCACGCTGTGGTCACGCGGGTCGTAGGGCAACGCGGTCCAGTCGCGCGCGTCGGGCTGAGCCATGACATTGAGCATCAGCGCGGCGTCGCGCACGCTCATGGTGTGCGGCCCCAAGTGCGCCACCGAACCAAACGGCGACAACGGGTACGCCGGCACCCGCCCAAAGCTGGGCTTAAGCCCCACGTTGCCGCAAAACGCCGCCGGTATGCGCACGCTGCCCGCGCCGTCGGTGCCCACGGCCAACGGCCCCAAGCCAGCGGCCACCGCCGCGGCTGCACCACCCGAGGATCCGCCCGGGGTTTTGCTGGGGTCCCACGGGTTGCGCGTGATGCCAGTAAGCGGCGAATTGGTCTCGCCTTTGCAACCAAACTCAGGCGTGGTGGTTTTGCCCAGCAGCACCGCGCCGGCCTCGCGCAGCCTGGCCGTTACTGGCGCGTCAACCTCCCACGCCTGGTCGGGGTTGACGGTGTGGCTGCCCCGGCGCGTGGGCCAGCCACGGGTAAGAATCAAATCTTTGATGGAGGCCGGCACGCCTTCGAGCGCCCGCACCGGTGCCCCACTTTGGCGCCATTGTTGCCAGCGGGTTTCGCTTTGGCGCGCGCTGGCCAGTGCGGCCTCTTCGTCAACCAAACAAAACGCATTGAGCACCGGCTGGGTTTGATGGATGCGGGCCAGCACCGCTTGCGTAACTTCAACGGGCGAGACTTGCGCACTGCGGTACATGGCCAGCAATTGCACGGCGCTGCACTGGGTAAGGTCGATACTCATGGCTTGGTGCGGGTGTTGGGGTTAAGTTGCGTAAAGGGCAGCTCCGAGGGGTCAGCAGCCATGGGGCCAAGGGCTTTGGCCACCAGCACGTGGCTGGCGTTGGGCTGAAAGTCGGCCCGAAAGTGCACCGAGCTCTTGACCACCACCACCTTCATCGCGTCGCTGTTGACCCCCACCATGCGCAGCATGGCACGGTCAAGCAGCTGCGCTTTGCCGCTGACGACGGCCACCAGCACACCGTCAATTTCCAAGCACGCACTGGCGCCGAGTTGCAGCTCAAGCCCGGTCATCATGGGGCCCACCAAGCGGCATACGCCATCGGCCACGGCGCGCACGGTGTAGGTGCCTTGCACGGGCGGGTCAGACGGCCCAGCAAAAGTGGGCACCGACTTACCTACGCTGAGCTGAAGTTGCGCCCCCACGCCGGCCTCGCACGCGGCGCGCGCGCTGTCTGGGCAGAACACCATGCCCACCACCACCTGCCCGGGGTAGCGCTTGCCCGCCCCGGTCTTAAGCAGCGCGTGCAGCATGCCAGTGGTGTTGCTGTCGCCCCCGGCGCCCGAGTTGTCTTGGGTGTCGGCAATCACCACCGGGCGGTCGGCGTGTTGTGCCAGCTCCATGGCTTGCTCAACCGCAGCCTCGGGGTCGAGCAACGCCACCTGCCACTGCGCAGGGTCTTGTGCCAATTGCTGCAAGGCGTACGCCGCAGCCTCGGCTTGCGCTTGGCTGTCGGCGTGCGCCCACAACACGGGGCCGCAGTCGGCAAAATCCGAGGCCGGAAAGCCCGGACAAAAACTCACGCACGCCTGATGCTTGGCGTCCAGACCCGGTAAGGCGGTGTAAAGGGTGCGCCCGGGTTCGGTGAACGTGCTTTGCGCGTTGAGCGAAATCAGGTACGGCAAGCGCACCGCGTGCGTGGCCAAGCGCCGCCCCAGTTGCAAACGCCGTGCAAGCAACGCGGCGGCACGGGCGCCGGTTACGGCCATGTCCACGTGCGGGTAGGTGCGGTAGGCCACCAGTGCATCGGCTTGCTCAAGCATAAGCGGCGTAACGTTGCCGTGCAAATCAAGACTGGCCACCACGGGCACCTTGGCGCCTACCCGTGCCCGCACGCGCGCCAGCAGCTCACCTTCGCAGTCGGGCACGTGCTGCGCCACGGCCGCACCGTGCAAATCCAGGTACACCGCGTCCAGCCCACCGTCGGCCACGGCCGCGTCCAAATCCTCAAGTATGGCCGAGGCAATGCGCTCAAAGGCGTCTTCGGTTACGTACGACGAGGGCGTAGCCCCGGCCCACACCGAGGGCACCACTGTCCAGCCGTGTTTGTTGGCCTCGCGAACAAAGCCAGCAATCGGAATGTTTACCTCAGCCAGCGTCTCGAGCATGGCGGCACCGCCAATAAAGGCCGGAAACACCTCACCGCTGGTGAACGCGGCCCAGTCGGCCAAACTGGGAGCAAATGTGTTGGTTTCGTGCTGAAACCCCGCAACCAATACCCGCATCGTAGGCTCCTGTAAGGGGTGATGTTGTGTGGTGGGTGGGCTTTACCCCGCGGCGCCTGGTGCCGAGGCAAACAGGTGTTGGGTGTAGGCGTGTTGCGGCTGCGCGTACAACGCCGCCGTTTGCCCTTGCTCAACAATTTGCCCCTGGTGCATCACAATCACGCGGTCGCACAGTTGCGCGGCCACCCGCAAATCGTGGGTAATAAAAAGCATGCCCAAACCCAGCTGGGCTTGAATGTCGCGCAGCAGCGCCAATATTTGGGCCTGCACGCTCACGTCAAGCGCCGATACCGCCTCATCGGCCACCAGCACACTCGGCTTGCACGCCAGCGCGCGTGCAATGGCCAAGCGCTGGCGCTGCCCCCCGCTGAACTGGGTGGGGTAACGGCTTAAGGCCTCGGGCGGTAGGCGCACCTGGGTCATGAGCTGCTCGGCCAACGTCCAAGCGGCTTGGGTGCTGGCGCCAAAGTTGATGGCGCCTTCAACAATGGACTGGCCCACCGTGCGCCGCGGGTTGAGTGAACGGTTGGGGTCTTGAAACACCACCTGCACCCGATGCCGCAGTGGCCGAAGTTGGCGCTCAGATAGGGTGGCCACGTTGTCGTCTTCCCACCAAATGGCGCCGCCGCTGGGATCGATTAAGCGAATCAGGCACCGCGCCAAGGTGCTTTTGCCAGAACCCGACTCACCCACAATGCCCACGGTTTCGCCGCGTTGCACCGCCACGCTGGCCTCGCTTAACGCTTTGGTGCTGGTGGCACGCCCCATCCAGTCGCGGCTGACGTAGGTTTTGCAC
>JALRBF010000048.1 GCA_023262365.1 Burkholderiaceae bacterium | reverse complement strand
CATGACCATGAGGAAGATGGCGGCGCCGATCGCGCCGAGCACTCCCAGGAGCACGGCCATGGGGTGCGCGTCGCGCCGAAAGCCACGCATGAAGTACTGCATTTGCTCGTGCACCATGGTGTGGTGTGTCACGAGATGGTTGAAATCGGATTTTTGTTTGGCGTTGGGCAGTTCGCCGTTGAGCAGCAGGTAGCACACCTCAAGGTAATCGCACTGGGTGGCCAGTTGCTCAATGGGGTAGCCGCGGTATAGCAGTTCACCCTTGTCGCCGTCGATGTAGGTAATGGTGGACTGGCACGACGCCGTGGACAAAAAACCGGGGTCGTAGGTAAACATGCCGGTTTGGCCATAGAGCTTGCGAATGTCGATCACATCGGGCCCGATGTTGCCGCTGTAGACGGGCATCTCGATGTCAGCGGCGCCGTTTGAGAACGACAACTTGGCTTGGTAGTCAGAAAGTTTCATGATTTCCTCCATTAAAGAGCAATGGCGCCAGCCGGGGTTGGACGCATCATCGCCAGCACGTCGTGAGCAGCCTGAGGCCAGGCTTGGGGCGCCGACGCGCGCCCCAGCAATTGATCGAGTAAGTCGTTGTCGGCCAAGTCCAGCAGCACGTCCAGGCCTTGCTGGTGATGCCGCGTGAGTTGGCCCTGGTGGCGGGCAAAAAAGCGCTCAATCAATAAATCGTTTTCCAGCAGGCCGCGCCGACTGCGCCAGCGCAGTCGGCTAAGCTCCGTCGCCGTCAGGGGCGTGTCAAAGGGGGCACTGGGGTGGGGGGTCACTACACCGCCCGGCTCACCATGAGCTCTTTAATTTTGCCAATGGCTTGGGTGGGGTTGAGGCCTTTGGGGCACACGTCCACGCAGTTCATGATGGTGTGGCACCGGAACAGACGGTAGGGGTCTTCAAGGTTGTCCAAACGCTCGGCGGTGGCCTGGTCGCGGCTGTCGGCAATAAAGCGGTAGGCTTGCAACAGCCCAGCTGGGCCCACAAATTTGTCGGGGTTCCACCAAAAACTCGGGCAGCTCGTGGAGCAGCTGGCGCAAAGAATGCACTCGTACAGGCCGTCGAGTTGGTCGCGGTCTTGAGGCAGTTGCAGACGCTCTTTTTCGGGTGGTTGGGTGTGGTTAACCAAATACGGTTTAACCGAGTGGTACTGCTGAAAGAACAGCGTCATGTCCACGATGAGGTCGCGCACCACGGGCAGCCCAGGCAGGGGCTTGAGCACAATGGTTTGCGGCAGGGTGCGCATGTTGGTTAAACATGCCAAGCCGTTCTTGCCGTTGATGTTCATGGCGTCTGAGCCACACACCCCTTCACGGCACGAGCGGCGAAAGGTCAAACTCGGGTCAATGGATTTGAGCTTGATCAGCGCGTCAAGCAGCATGCGTTCGCTGCCGTCGAGTTCGAGCTCGATGGTTTGCATGCGTGGCTTGTCGTCTTGGTCGGGGTCGTAGCGGTAGATTTTGAACGTGCGGGTGTTGCTCATGTGTGTTCTCCGTGTGCGTTGGGCCGGGCACCAATTAAAAGGTTCGTACCTTGGGCGGCACCGACTCCACCGTGAGGGGCTTGAGGTTAACGGCTTTGTAGCTCAAGCGGTTGCCTTGGCTGTGCCACAGGGTGTGTTTCATCCACTCGGCGTCGTTGCGTCCCAGCGGGTGCTGGGCGTCGTCGGCGTCGCGTTCGTAGTCTTTCACGGTGTGGGCGCCGCGGCACTCGTGGCGCGCCGCGGCAGACTCCATGGTGGCCTGGGCGCACTCGATGAGGTTGGCCACTTCCAGGGCCTCGATTCGCGCGGTGTTGAAAACCTTGGAGTTGTCCTTGAGGCCAATGGCTTGGGCACGCTCGCGCAGCGCGGCGATTTTGGCTACCCCTTCGTCCATGCTGGCTTGGGTGCGAAAGACCCCGGCGTGCTGCTGCATGGCCGCGCGGATGTCGTTGGCCACGTCTTGGGCGTATTCGCCGCTGGGGTTGCCGTCGAGCTTGGCCAATCGCGCCAGCGAGGCGTCGGCCGCGTCGGCCGGCAGGTCGGGAAACTCGCGCCCTTTGGGGTGGTTGGCGACCAAGTGGTTGCCCGCGGCACGACCAAACACCAGCAGGTCAAGCAGCGAGTTGGTGCCCAGCCGGTTGGCCCCGTGCACGCTCACGCACGAGCACTCGCCCACGGCGTACAAGCCTGGCACCACGTCTTGACCGCCTTGTTCATTGGGTGCAACCACCTGACCGTTGATGTTGGTGGGAATGCCGCCCATTTGGTAGTGAATCGTGGGCACCACGGGGATGGGTTCGCGGGTAATGTCCACGTTGGCGAAGTTGATGCCGATCTCGTACACCGAGGGCAACCGCTTGTGAATGGTCTCGGCGCCCAAGTGGTCGAGTTTGAGTAAGACGTGGTCTTTGTTGGGGCCGCAGCCTCGGCCCTCTTTAATTTCTTGGTCCATGCAGCGCGATACAAAATCGCGTGGCGCAAGGTCTTTGAGCGTGGGCGCGTACCGCTCCATGAAGCGCTCGCCGTTGCTGTTGAGCAGCACCGCGCCCTCGCCTCGGCAGCCCTCGGTCAGCAGCACGCCAGCGCCGGCCACGCCGGTGGGGTGAAACTGCCAAAACTCCATGTCTTCGAGCGGAATGCCGGCACGCGCGGCCATGCCCAGGCCGTCGCCGGTGTTGATGTAGGCGTTGGTTGAAGCAGCAAAAATACGGCCTGCGCCACCGGTGGCCAGCAGCGTGGTGTGCGCCTGCAGCAGGTACACGTCACCGGTTTCCATCTCCAGCGCCGAGACGCCCAGCACCTCGCCGTCGGCGTCGCGAATCAAATCCAGCGCCATCCATTCCACAAAAAAGGTGGTGCGAGCGGCCAGGTTTTGCTGGTACAGCGTGTGCAGCATGGCGTGACCGGTGCGGTCGGCCGCGGCACAGGCGCGTTGCACGGGCTTTTCGCCGTAGTTGGCAGTGTGCCCGCCAAAAGGCCGTTGGTAAATGGTGCCGTCGGCGTTGCGGTCAAATGGCATGCCAAAGTGCTCAAGCTCGTACACCACCTTGGGTGCTTCGCGGCACATGAATTCAATGGCGTCTTGGTCGCCCAGCCAGTCCGAGCCCTTGACGGTGTCGTAAAAGTGGTAGTGCCAGTTGTCTTCGGACATGTTGCCCAGGCTGGCACCGATGCCGCCT
>JALRBF010000008.1 GCA_023262365.1 Burkholderiaceae bacterium | reverse complement strand
TGGATGGAGATTTACGCCGGCGAAAAAGCCACCCAGGTATATGGCCCAGACGTGTGGTTGCCCGAAGAGACGTTGGAGGTGGTGCGGGACTACGTGGTTTCCATTAAAGGGCCGCTGACGACTCCGGTGGGCGGCGGGATTCGCTCGCTTAACGTGGCGCTGCGCCAAGAGCTAGACCTGTACGTGTGCTTGCGCCCGGTGCGGTACTTTCGCGGGGTGCCCTCGCCGCTGCGTGAGCCCGAAAAAACCGACATGGTGATCTTTCGCGAAAACTCCGAGGACATTTACGCCGGTGTGGAATGGCAGCAGGGCAGCGAAGGCGCCAAAAAGGTCATTGACTTCCTCATCAAGGAAATGGGCGTCAAAAAAATTCGCTTCCCCGACAGCTCGGGCATTGGGGTCAAGCCCGTGTCACGTGAGGGCACGCAGCGCCTGGTGCGCCAAGCCATTCAGTACGCCATTGACAACGACAAGCCCAACGTGACCCTGGTGCACAAGGGCAACATCATGAAGTTCACCGAAGGCGGCTTTCGTGACTGGGGCTACGAGCTGGCCATGCAAGAGTTTGGCGCCGAGCTGATTGACGGTGGGCCGTGGTGCAAGTTTGCCAACCCCAAAACCGGCAAAGACATCATTGTGAAAGACTCGATTGCGGACGCTTTTTTGCAGCAAATTTTGTTGCGCCCGGCTGAATACTCGGTAATTGCCACGCTCAACCTCAACGGCGATTACGTCTCTGACGCGCTGGCCGCTCAGGTTGGTGGCATTGGCATTGCGCCCGGGGCCAACTTGTCGGATTCGGTGGCCATGTTTGAGGCCACGCACGGCACCGCGCCCAAGTACGCCGGCAAAGATTACGTTAACCCGGGCTCCGAAATTTTGTCTGCCGAAATGATGCTGCGCCACATGGGCTGGGTGGAGGCGGCTGACTTGATCATTGCTTCGATGGAGAAAGCCATTTTGAGCAAACACGTGACCTACGACTTTGCGCGTTTGCTCGAAGGCGCCACGCAGGTGTCGTGCTCGGGCTTTGGTCAGGTCATGATCGACCACATGTAAACCACCACGTCATGGCGTCAGCAGCGCCCGCGCCAGGGCGTTGTGGCGCTCAACCAGCACGGGCAGTTCGGCGCCGACCAACTGCCCGTTTTTTATGCGCCATTGGCCCTCTACCATGGTGTGTTGCGTGTTGGCGCTTTGGCACAGCAGCAGCGCGGCCACGGGGTCGTGTACCGCCCCGCCGGCCATGCCCAGGGTGTTGAGGTCAAACAAGGCCAAGTCGGCGCGCTTGCCCACGGCGATTTGGCCAATGTCGTCTCGCCCCAGCACCTGTGCGCCGCCGCGGGTGGCCAGCCACAGCGCGTCGCGCGCGGTCATCTCGCGCGGGCCGTCGTCGCAGCCGTAGCGTACGCTGCCATCGGCTTGGGGCTGCGGAGCTTGCATGGCGCGCCCCACCCGCGCCAGCAGCATGGCCTGGCGCGCTTCGGCCACCATGTGGGCGCCGTCGTTGCTGGCGCTGCCGTCAACCCCTAGGCCCACGGGTACACCGGCATCCATCATGCGGCGAACC
>JALRBF010000376.1 GCA_023262365.1 Burkholderiaceae bacterium | reverse complement strand
GGCATCGGCAAAACGGGTATCGAGCTGCCCACCACCCCAGGGGTCGGCGCAGCTGGCGTCACCCACGGCCAAAATTCGCCCGTCGCGCACCGCCACATGCGTGGCCTGGGGCATGTTCGCGTCCATGGTGACCACGTCCCGCGCCCGAAACACCGTTATCCCTGACATATGGTTTGTCCCTTGTGTCGATGCGGGCTGAGTTGAGGTTGCACTATGCTAGCACCCGTGATTCCTCCTCGCTCCCCACACGCCATCCGTTCATTGCGCGCAGCGCTCACGCGGTCGGTGCCCGTCGCCCTAGGCTATGTGCCCCTGGGTGCCGTTTTTGGCTTTGTATTTGTTCAAGCTGGGGCCGATTGGTGGATGCCCGTGCTGGCCAGCTTGCTGGTGTACGCAGGTGCAGCGCAATTCATGATGGTGCCGTTGCTTGTTAGCGGTACGCCATTGGGCACACTGGCACTTGCGGCGCTGGCCATCAATTTTCGCCACGTGTTTTACGGCCTGGCGCTGCTGCACCGCCAAGCCAAGCACCCGCTGGCGCGCGCCTACCAAAGCTTCACGCTAACCGATGAGACGTTCGCAATCGTTAGCACCACAGACAACCACGTAAGCCCGAATCAACTGGTAGCCATTGGCGCGCTCAACCACTTGTGGTGGAACTTGGGCACCATGCTTGGCGTGGCCGCTGGGGTCACGCTGGAGCTCAACGTGGCCGGGCTTGACTTTGCCCTAACCGCCCTCTTTACGGTGCTGCTGGTGGAGCAGCTGCGCACCCACGGCCGCTACGGCATGCTGGCGCTCGGGCTGGTTGCCTACACGCTGGCGCGTTGGTGGCAGCCCGAGCATGCCCTGCTACTGAGCATGTTGTTTACCGTAACCCTTGGCCTGGCTTGGCCGCAAGCGGCATCACGGACGCGACCATGAACCCAGGCACACTGGACCCCGGTTACGTCATGGCCGCCATTGCCGTGGTGGGCGCCGTAACGTGGGCGCTGCGTGCACTACCTTTTGTGGCGGCAAAATGGCTACGCGATCACCCCATACTTAAACGCGCGCAGCACCTGATACCCACCGCCGTTTTGGTGAGCTTGCTGGCGCACGCGGCCTCGCAAGGCGCTGACACCAACCCAGTCAGCCCCTTTCTTGACGAGGCGGCAGCCATCGCTTTGGTGGCCGCATTGCAGTGGACTCTGCGCCAACCGCTGCTTAGTATCGCCGCGGGCACAGGCTTGTACGTGCTGCTGCGCGCGATCCAGTGATAGTTGACGACCACGCCAATTTGGCAGTTTGATATCGCCGCTTAGCGACGGTTTTAAACACCCGCTGGTGCAGCACAGCCTTCAGGTGTCCAAGCCACTTAGAAACGCCAAACCACGAGTCAGCCGAATGGCGCCGCCCCCGCTCAAGACAAGTAATGTGTGATCCACTTGCTTTGACTCAATCCATCGGCTGAGCAAATGATGCACATGCTCACGCGCATCGGGACCATCGCGCTGGCCAGGGTCTGGCGTCCACGGCACGCCATCGGGGGTGCAAAACAACGTTGCGGTGTAACACGACTGGTGATGCGACAGCGCGTCCTCAAATAAACTTACGTCATTAAAGTAATACTGGCTATAAGCCGCAGTCACCAGGGGCGACGAGTCGCAAAACACCCAACGCAACCCAGTGGATTGGGCGCGCGCGGTTGCCTCGGCCTCGGCCTGCCGTTGCATCACCAACACCTGTGCTTGCTCATCTTGCGTTGGCGCGCGGCCCTGGTGCAACACCCACTGCCTAAGTGGCTCGGCAAAGGTTAACCCCCCCATGGTGCGCGCCAACGCCTGGCATAGCGTGGTCTTACCCGTTGACTCGGCCCCCACCACGGCCACACGATTCACTTTACTTGGTGCCAAGGCTAGACCAACGGGGGGCTTTGTATGATCTCATTCACGCGCTTAACAATAGCTTGGCTGTGCAGCCGAGCCAAGGGCTCCAGCGCCGGCGAGTACGCCACCGGCACGCGCGGTGCGCCCATGCGATGCAACGCCTTACCGCGGGTTGTGGCATGAGCGGCCAACGTGGCCACAATCTCAGCGCCCAAGCCAGCGACTTGCACCGCTTCATGCACCACCAGCAAACGTCCTGTTTTTTCCACCGACCGCATCACACGGCCTTTGTCCCACGGCCACAATGTGCGCAGATCAATCACCTCAGCCGAAACACCCTGAGCATTCAAGGTATCGGCTGCCTCAAGGCACTGCGTGAGGGCTCGACTCCAAGCCACCAGCGTGACATCCGATCCCTCGCGGCGTACCTTGGCGGCGCCCAGCTCGGCATCGCTGACTTGCTCAGGCCACCCCGTTACCTCTTGTTGGCTGGCCCACAGCTCCTTGTGCTCCAGGTACACCACCGGGTCACCGCTGCGCAGGGCTGCGCGCAACAAGACATGGTTGTCGAGCGGCGTTGCCGGTGCCACCACCACCAGCCCCGGCACGTGCACAAACCAACTCTCTAGAGACTGCGAATGCTGCGCGGCTGAACCCGTCCACACGCCAATGGGCATGCGCATGACCACCGGCACCCGCCCCTGACCGCCGAACATGAAGCGATTCTTCGCGGCTTGGTTAACGATTTCGTCAATCGCACACAACGCAAAGTCCATAACGCGCAGTTCCACCACGGGGCGGGTACCTGTCAATGCCATGCCCACCGCGACACCGACAATCGCTGCCTCTGATATGGGGGTATCCATCACGCGCTGAACCCCATAATTCGCCTGTAACCCCGCATACTGTCCGAACACGCCACCGCGGCCAATATCCTCGCCCATCAACACCACGTCATCGTGTTGTTGCATCTCAAGCGCCAAGGCCTGCTGGGCAGCTTGGGCGTATGAAACTAGTGCCACTGCCCCGCCCCCACGTTTTGCACATCCGTAAAAGCTGCACTGGCCTGCGGCCACGGCGCTTGCAGCGCCTGCTGCACTGCG
>JALRBF010000267.1 GCA_023262365.1 Burkholderiaceae bacterium | reverse complement strand
TTCCTGCCTCATCGTTTGCCTTGCCGGGGTCGGATGCCCGCGGCCTTTAAAGTCCAGTTCGGGCGATAGGCGCATTTCACGCACATCGCTCCATTCAAACGCCAAAACCTGCCACGGCAACTTATCGGTGCGCCGGCTTGGTCGGCGCCCTGGCTGCGAGGTCGTTGGCAGGTCTTGCCACGCCACCAACCAACCCGGCGCCTCTTCGTTGCGTTGCAACACACCCCGAAACTTTTTGCGCGCCGAACCCACCCCGTGGCCTTGGCTACCAATGGGGGCATGCAAGGTCAGCGCCACCCACTCGCCTTCAAACCGCTGACAGTCCGCCTCATCACGCAGCAAGCGGTCAACACCCGGCGAACCCACTTCGAGCCGCTGATAGTCGATCGACTCCACTTCCAACACCAACTGCACCTGGCGCGTAACCGCCTCGCAGTCGTCTACCGTAACCATGCCTTCTGGCTGCAAGGGGTCAAACGGCTTGTCGATGGTCACGCGCAACAACCCCGCCGTGGCGCGCTGCACCTCGACTGTTTCAAACCCCAGCGCCGCCACCGCGTCCCGCACTGCCTCTTGCCAAGCCATATGGCCACCATTTCGTCTAATTCGCCGCGTTTCAACAAAAAAAAAGGGCGGTCTTGGCCAGCCCGCCCTGTTTTCTTGTGCTCCGCGCATTCTAGCGCAAGTTAACAGGGGCATCCACCCCTGCGCACGCCATGCACTGTTGCCTACCCGCTGGTTTTTGGCCCCAGTGCTTCAAGCCGGCGCGCGGCCACCTCGGCCGCCGGCGTGCCGGGATAGGTTGACAACACCCGCGTAAAGCGTGCCTTGGCGCCGTCCATATCCTTGAGTTCAATCAAACTGTTGGCCAGCGCCAGTTCGGCCTCGGGCAGTCGCGCGTAGGTTGGCGCACCCTGGACCAGCTTTTCAAAGGTCTGTTTGGCCAAATCAAACCGCTCGTTGGCATACTGGGCGTTACCCAGCCAAAATAAAGCCGCAGGCAGGTAGCCCGACTCGGGGTACCGAGTCAAAAACTCACCCAAGGCCGGCTCCACGTCGGCAAACTTTCCCTCTCGCACCAGGGTGAGCACCCCGTCAAAGGCCGCCTTTTCCTCAGGCAAGGCGGTGAACGTTTGCCCGTCAACCGTCACTTGCTGCGGCTCAAACTTTGCCATGCGCTGCTCGAGTTGCTCACGGTAAGCAGTTTGGCTGGCTTGCAGCGCCTGCACCTGCTGTTGCAGCAACTGGTTGTCGCGGGCTAGAACCTCGTTGGCGCCTCTAATGGAGGCCAACGCATCTTCGAGCTGCTGCAACCGCTCCGAGAGCTGAAATAAGCTCGAGTCGGTCAGTGCCTGCGCTTGGGCTTGCTTGATTTCGTCTTGGACTTGCTTGATTTCGTCTAGCGCTTGCCCTAAGCGGGTCACCGACTGCCTGAGTTCGATGATGGCGTTGCGCGCCTGCACGTCCTCAAACAACTGAGCGCGTGCGGTGCCGACCAGCAGGCTGGCCGTGCCCAGCACAGCCAAGCCAGCCAAGCGGCCCATGAGACGAACCGAAGCAGCCATTAACGGTAGGTGATTTCAACCCGGCGGTTGGCTTCCCAAGCACCTTCGTTGGAGCCCAAAACCGCGGGCTTTTCTTCACCAAAACTCACCGCTTCCATGGCGTTGCCTTTGGCACCAAACACCAGCATGGTCTTGGCCACGGCCTCGGCACGGCGCTGGCCCAGGGCCACGTTGTACTCACGGCTGCCACGCTCATCGGTGTGCCCCTCGAGCACCACTCGGCGCTCGGGGTTAGCCCGCAAGTAGCGGGAGTGGGCCAGTATCACCTCGCGGGATTCAGCCTTGATGGCTGAGCTGTCAAAGTCAAAGTACACCACGCGTCCCACATTCTCTGGCCCCATGTCGCCCAGCTTGGCCGACTTCACGGCGACCGGTGCAACCTTGTTGGCCCCGGCTGCTTGGCTTACCGCCGCGTCCGACTTGGAGTCCGACTTGGATTTATCGACCACGGTCACTTTGCCCGTGTCAAGCGGCACCGTGGACCCGCACCCAGCCAACACGGCCGCAACCACCAGCGCACCCAACCATTGGGCGGTTTTGGATTTCGTTGTAAACATCAAGTCGTCTCCTTTCGCTATCACCCCAGTACGGGGATTAATGAAAAATTTTCCCGGCGTCGGGCGGCTTCAATCTCGAAATGGTCCCCATGCTGGTTCACGAATGTCGCCCTTGGCACCGAGCAAACGGGTCCGAATGCGCCCGTCAACCGTGGTGGTAATGAGCTCATCGCGGCCTTTGGTGCGCGAGGCATACACAATCATACGTCCGTTGGCCGAAAAGCTCGGGCTCTCCACGTCCAACGCGCCGGGCACTGGCTGCGCCATGCCCGAGCCCAGTTCCATCACCATCAGCGTGTACCGTCCCTCAAGCAGCGCCACATAAGCCATGCGGGTGCCGTCTGGGCTGATGGAAGGCGAGACGTTGTAGCCCCCGGTAAATGTCACGCGCTGGGCTTTTCCGCCTTGGGCTGCCATGCGATAAATTTGGGGCGAGCCGCCACGATCGCTCACGAAGTACAACGACGCGCCATCGGGTGAGAACGTGGGCTCGGTGTCGATACTTTGCGAATCCGACAACCGGGTAGGCCGCCCGCCACCTAAGCCGATGGCGTAAATTTGCGAGTGGCCAGCCAACGAAAGGGTAGCCACCAGCCCTTTGCCATCAGGCGTCCACACCGGCGCCGAGTTGGAGCCCCGGTAGTTAGCCACCACGCGGCGCTCACCCGTGGACAGCGTGTGGGTGTATACCACCGGCTTGCGGGCCTCAAACGAGACGTAGGCCAAACGGTTGCCCTCGGGCGACCACGCCGGGGAAATCACCGGCTCCGGGCTGTCCAGCGCCGTTTGCGGCTCTTCGCCGTCGGCGTCGGCGATCCACAGTTTGTATTTGTTGTCGTCGGCGGTGACGTAGGCCACCCGAGTCGCAAAAATACCACGGATGCCGGTAAGTTTTTCGTACACCGAGTCGGCCACGCGGTGGGCGGCCAAGCGCAATTCGGTGTCTCGGGCGGGAAAGCTCACGCCGCCCAAGTCTTCGCCGCGTACCACATCCCACAGGCGGTAGCGCACGTCCCACCGGCCAGCGGCCACGGGGTTGATGCTTCCCGTAATCAGCGCATCAGCCCCCACAGCACGCCACGGCTCAAAGTCGGGGCGAGTATTCTCGTCTAGCGCGCCGCTGGCGCTGGCCACTTGGCGAAACTCGCCGCTGCGCTCCAAGTCGGCAACAACCACGGCATCTACGGCCACGGGCGACCGGCCCGGGTTGCTAAACGGGGCCAGCGCAAATGGTCGCTGCGTAAGCCCCACCCCGGCAACTTCAACCTTAAACTGAGCGAGTGCCGGCGCCGCGACCAAGCCAAGCGACGCGCCCGCCACCGAACCGCCCAAGAGCTGGCGGCGCCCGATGCCGAATTCGCGTGACCCTCCCATGGTCCCTTGCCGGTAACAATCGGCCATTCGGTTACAAAACTCCCAGTTTGGTTGGCGCAGACACGGCGCGAGAAACGATTAATACCGACATAATACCTGACGTGAGTGACACACAAGCCCCCACCACCACCGGCGATATCCCTAACCGCGCTCAATTACGAGCACTTTGGAATTACTTTCGCCCAGCCCGCGCCGCATTGCTGTGGGCCGCACTGGCCACAGCTGCGGCCGCAGCCACCGAGCCGCTGATTCCTTACCTAATGCAAATTTTGCTGGACGACGGCTTTGCGCGCCAAGCCATCGCCCTGGCGGCGGTGCCGGTGGTGCTGATTGGCGTGTTTGTGCTGCGCGGCTGCGCCATGTTTGTGGCGCAATACGCCCTGGCGCACGCTGCCAACGGCGCCTTGATGCGGTTGCGCCAGGCCATGTTTGGTCACCTAATGGTGAGCCGGCTTGAGTGGTTGACCAAGCAAAGCGCCAGCAGCCTGTCCAACACCTTGGTGTACGAAATTCAGCAAGGCACCAACTTGCTCATTCAGGCCTCGCTCACCCTCGTCAAAGACAGCCTGACGCTGGTGGCTTTGGTGGGCTACTTGCTGTACCTCAACCCCTTGCTCACGGCCTTGGTGTTGTTGATTTTTCCCCTGCTGGTGGGCGTGATGCGCGCCCTGTCGCGACGGCTGTTTCAACTCACACGCAGCACCCAAAGCGCCACCGATGCGTTGGCTTACGTGGTGGAAGAAAACACGTTGGCGCACCGCTCGGTGCGGTTGCATGGTGCGCAGCAGCAGCAAATTGATCGTTTTGACAGCTTGAGCCAGCGCTTGCGACGGCTTGGCATGAAGTCCACCATTGCCAGTGCCGCCATGCGACCCATTACGCAAATCTTGGCGTCCTTCGCGCTGTCGGCGGTGTTGGTGGTGGCGCTGATGCAAAGTCAGCAACAGCAGGTCTCGGTGGGCAGTTTTGTCTCATTTGTTACGGCCATGTTGTTGCTGGTTAACCCCATTAAAAACCTCGCCGACGTGGCCACGCCCATTACCCGCGGCTTGGCCGCCCTTGACCGAGGCCGCCGCCTGCTGGAGACCCCACCCGAGCCCGCCGGGGGTGCGCATCGGGTGGCGCGCGCCCAGGGGCATTTGTGCTGGCACAACGTAAGCTTGCACTACCCCGGGGCCACGCACGCGGCGCTGCGCCAAGTCACGCTAGAGGTAAAGGCCGGCGAGGTGGTGGCTCTGGTTGGTCCATCGGGCGCAGGCAAAACCTCCATGGTGCATTTGCTGCCGCGTTTTGTTACGCCAAGCCAAGGCACGGTCACGCTTGATGGCGTGGCGTTACCCGATTGGGATGTGCTGGCACTGCGTCAACAATTGGCACTGGTGGCGCAAGACGTGGTGATGTTTAACGACACCGTAGCCGCCAACGTGGCCTTGGGCCAAGCACCGGACCTTGCGCGGGTGCGTCAAGCCCTTCTAGACGCCAACCTCGGCGACTGGCTGCACAGCCTGCCCGAGGGGCTGCACAGCGTGGTGGGCCACAACGCCAGCGAGCTCTCGGGCGGCCAGCGCCAGCGCCTGGCGATTGCTCGGGCGATTTACCGCGACGCGCCCATTTTGATTTTGGACGAAGCCACCTCGGCGCTGGACAACGCCTCAGAGCGCTTGGTGCAAGAAGCCTTGCAGCGCCTGATGCGCGGGCGCACCGTGCTCATCATTGCGCACCGCTTGTCAACGGTTGAGCACGCCGACCGCGTGGTGGTGATGGCCGAGGGGCAAATGGTTGAGCAAGGCACGCACCAGGCGTTGCTGGCTCAAGGCGGGCTGTACGCGCAGCTGCACCGCCTGGGACAACCCACTTAGGCGCGGCCGTGTAGCACGATGTCGTAGTGCTCGGGAGCAAAGCTGGGCTCGGCGTGCAGCTCGATGGCTTTTTGAATAAAGCCGCTTAGATTGGCCAGGTGCTGGCTTTCCTCGTCCAAAAACATATCAATCACGCTGGGGTGCGCCACCACGGCAAAGCGCTGCGGACTGAAGCTGCGCGACTCGGTCAAGATTTCACGCAAAATGTCGTAGCACACGGTGCGCGGGGTTTTGACGTGACCGCGCCCGTCGCATGCCGGACACGTTTCGGTTAGCACCTGCGCCAGTGACTCGCGGGTGCGCTTGCGCGTGAGTTCAAGCAACCCCAGCGGCGAAAACCCGCCAATGGCCGTGCGCACCCGATCGCGCGTCAGCTGCTGCTGCAGCACCTCCAGCACGGCGTCGCGGTGGGCGTCTTGGGCCATGTCAATAAAGTCCACCACCACAATACCGCCCAGATTGCGCAGCCTAAGCTGCCTGGCAATCATGTGCGCGGCTTCCAAATTGGTTTTAAAAATGGTGTCGGCAAAGTTGCGCTCACCCACGTACCCCCCGGTATTGACGTCAATCGCGGTCAGCGCTTCGGTGGCGTCAATCACCAAATACCCGCCCGACTTCAAGTCAACACGGCGCTGCAGGGCACGACGAATTTCTTGCTCGGCGTGGTAGAGCTCAAACAACCCCCGC
>JALRBF010000184.1 GCA_023262365.1 Burkholderiaceae bacterium | reverse complement strand
GCTCGGAAGTGGTGGAAGGCGTGATCGTTGGCGAAGGCTCGGTGATCTCGATGGGCGTGTACATCGGCCAGTCCACCAAGATTTACGACCGCGAAACCGGCGAAGTCAGCTACGGCCGCATCCCGCCGGGCTCGGTGGTGGTGTCGGGCAACCTGCCGGCCGCCGATGGCAGCCACAGCCTGTACTGCGCGGTGATTGTTAAGCGTGTGGACGCGCAAACCCGCGCCAAAACCAGCATCAACGAACTGCTGCGAGCCTAAGGCGGCATGAGCGACACGCTGGACCTGCTCGAAGCCTTGCTGGCCTGCCCCAGCATCACGCCCAACGACCAAGGCTGCCAAGCGCTGCTGACCCAGCGGCTGCAGCCCTTGGGCTTTGCCTGCGAAACCCTAAGCTACGGGCCAAGCGACTTTCGCGTCACCAACCTGTGGGCGCTGCGCCAAGTGGCTGGTGCGCCACTGCTGCTGTTTGCCGGACACACCGACGTGGTACCCACCGGGCCACTGGAGCGGTGGGGCTCTGACCCCTTTGTGCCCACCCACCGAGACGGCAAACTGTACGCGCGCGGCGCCAGCGACATGAAAACCTCGCTCGCGGCCATGGTGGTGGCCACCGAGGCGTTTTGCCGCGCGCACCCGCAAGCGCCGCTGTCGATTGGTTTTTTGCTCACCAGCGACGAAGAAGGCCCTGCCCTGCACGGTACGCGCGAGGTGGTCAACACCTTGCGCGAGCGCGGCATCAAGCCCCAGTACTGCGTGGTGGGCGAGCCCACCGCGGTTGAGCAAACCGGCGACATGATTAAAAACGGCCGCCGCGGCAGCCTAAGCGGCCGCTTAACCGTGCACGGCAAACAAGGCCACGTGGCCTATCCGCAGCTGGCGCGCAACCCCATTCACTTGGCCGCGCCAGCCCTGGCCGCACTGTGCGCCACCACCTGGGACGAAGGCAACGCGCACTTTCCGCCCACCACGTTTCAAATCAGCAACATCCACGCAGGCACCGGCGCGGGCAACGTGATACCCGGCGAATGCGTGATTGACTTTAACTTTCGCTTCAGCACCGAAAACACCCAAGCGAGCCTGCGCCAGCGCACCGAAGCCATCTTGCAACAACACGAGGTGGCGCATACGCTGCACTGGACGTTGGGCGGCGAACCCTTTTTAACCCCCGTGGGCACACTGGTGCAAAACGTGCAAGCCGCTATTGCCGATGTCACCGGCCTTCGCACCGCACTGTCTACCACCGGTGGCACCAGCGACGGGCGGTTTATTGCCACCCTATGCCCCGAGGTGATTGAACTGGGCCCACCCAATGCCACCATTCACCAAGTGGACGAATGCGTGAACCTGCACGACGTGGAGCCACTGACACGCATTTACCAGCGCGTGCTGGAGCGCCTCGCCGGCGTGGCTGGGGCATGAAGCCCGCGCTTGCTGCCGGCTGCCCCCTACCCCACGCCATCGCCCACTGCAGCCAAGCGCTCACGCAAGCCGGCGTGGCGTTTGGCCACGGCACCACCAACGCGCACGACGAAGCCTGCTGGCTGGTGCTGTGGGCGCTGGGGCAACCGCTGGACAGCGACCTGCGGGAGCCGCCGCTGGCGCACCATACCCTAAGCCCAGACGAGGCCACGCGCGTTGCCGCGCTGCTGGCCCAGCGTACCGAGCAGCGCCTGCCACTGGCCTACCTCACCGGTGAGGCGTGGCTGCAAGGCGTGCCGTTTTTTATTGATGCGCGCAGCATCGTGCCACGCAGCCTGTTGGCCGAGCCCCTGGCCCAAGGTGTGTTTGACGACTGGCTGGGCCACCCCCCGCAACGCGTACTTGACCTATGCACCGGCAACGGCAGCTTGGCTGTGCTGGCCGCCTTGGCGTGGCCGCATGCCCACGTGGTGGGCAGCGATATCAGCGCCGATGCCTTGGCGCTGGCCCAGCGCAACGGCCAGCGTCACCACCTGCACCCCCGCATCACCTGGGTGCAAGCCGACGGCTTACCCCCCATGCCCGAGACAGGGCTGGATTTGATTTTGTGTAACCCGCCGTACGTTAACGCGCAAAGCATGGCGCAGCTGCCACCAGAATTTCGTGCCGAACCCACACTGGCGCTGCACGGCGGCGCCGACGGCATGGACTTTTTGCGCCGTGTGCTGCCCCAATTGGGCGCTTACTTGGCCCCGCACGGCGTGTGCGCGCTTGAAATCGGCCACGAAGCGGAACATTTTTTTGCTGCCTTTACCGGGTTAGAGGCCACCACCCTGGCCACCAGCGGCGGCGACGACGCCGTACTGCTGCTGGAGGCAACGGCGCTACAAACCTGGGCACCGGCGTGCTAAGCCTAGAGCAAGTCACGCTGCGCCGGGGCACACTGGCCGTGCTGCAAGAGGCCAGCGCGGTGCTGCACTCGGGCGAAAAAATCGGTTTGGTGGGGCGCAACGGCAGCGGCAAAACCTCGCTCTTTACCCTGCTGCAAGGGCAACTGCACGAAGACGCCGGGCGCGTGAGCGTGCCACTGAGCTGGCGCATGACCAGCGTAGACCAGCACCTGCCCAATGTGGACACCCCCGCCACCGACTTTGTGCTTGGCGGCGACAGCACCCTGCAGCACGTGGCGCAACAAATGGCCCACGCCCAAAGCGCCAACGACGGCAACGCCCTGGCCCTGGCCCATGCCGCGTGGGCGGACGCCGGCGGCTACGACGCCCGCGCCCGCGCCCAATCGCTGCTGCTGGGGCTGGGCTTTGCCAGCGACGCGCTGGAGCACGCCGTGAACAGTTTCAGCGGCGGCTGGCGCATGCGGCTGCAATTGGCCCGCGCGCTCATGAGCCCGGCCGACTTGCTGCTGCTGGACGAACCCACCAACCACCTTGACCTTGACGCCGTGCTGTGGCTGGAGCAGTGGCTGCGCCGCTTTGGCGGCACCATGCTGGTGATTAGCCACGACCGCGAATTTCTTGACGCCGTGACCACCGGCATTTGGCACCTCAGCCAAGGCCAACTCACTCGCTACAGCGGCGGCTACAGCGACTTTGAAGAGCAGCTGGCCGCACGCCTTGCCCAACAAAGCGCGGCCCACGCCCGCCAGCAAGCGCACGCGGCGCGGCTGCAAGCGTTTATTGACCGCTTTCGCGCCAAAGCCACCAAGGCGCGGCAAGCACAAAGCCGCGCCAAGGCCTTGGCCCGCATGCAACGCGTGCCACCGGTGCAGTTTGAGCACGGCCTGAGCTTTGACTTTCCTGCCGTGCAACGCCTACCCACCGAGCTGCTTAGCCTGCGCGAGGCGGCGCTGGGCTACGACAGCGGCGCGGCCGTGCTGCCCAGCGTAACCTGCCGCCTTGAGCCCGGCATGCGGCTGGGCGTGCTTGGTGCCAACGGTCAGGGCAAATCCACGCTCATCAAATCGTTGGCCGGGGTGCTGCCGCTTCTGCACGGCCAGCGGCATCAGGCGCGCGAGCTGCGCCTGGGCTACTTTGCGCAGCACGAAATGGACTTGCTACGCCCCGACGAGAGCGCCCTGCAGCACCTGGCACGGCTGGCCCGCGAAGAAGGCGCCGATGGCAAAGAAGGCCTGCTGCGTGGCCACTTGGGACAATTTGGCTTTGGTGACGACAAGGTGTACCAAAGCGTGGGCTCGCTCAGCGGCGGCGAACGTGCGCGCTTGGTGCTGGCGCTGCTGGTGTGGCGCAAACCCCAGGTGCTGCTGCTCGATGAGCCCACCAACCACCTGGACATGG
>JALRBF010000110.1 GCA_023262365.1 Burkholderiaceae bacterium | reverse complement strand
GACGTGCTGGGCGTGGTGGATCACCACATTTTCAAAAGCTTTTACTTCTTCGACCCCAATGGCGTGCGGCTCGAGCTCTCGGCTCAGCTGGCAGACGAATTTGTGATGCTGCAAGAAAGCACCGTGGCGCACCAGCGCCTCAACGACTGGACCGAGCGCAAAGCCGCATGGCGTGCCCAACGCGCGCAGGGCGGCGGCAGCAGCAAACTCAAGCCACCCGTAAACGACCGCCCCGAAGTGGCCGCAAGGGCGCAACAGCAGGGGGCTGACCAACCGTGACCTACCGTGACCCGCAATACACCAACGGCTACGAATTTGCCCAAGGCAGCGGCTACACCCTGCCGCGCTACGCCTTTGTCACCCCGCCCGAGCTCGCCCCCGGCGGGCGTCCCGGACGCTACCCGGTGGTGGTGGTGGGCGCCGGGCTCACTGGCCTCACACTGGCTTGCCGTCTGGCCCAACTGGGTGTACCCACCGTGGTGCTTGATGAGGACGACACCGTAGGCGTCAAAGGTGCCTCGTCGCGCGGCATTTGTTACACCAACAAATCGCTTGAAATCTTTGACCGCATCGGCATTTTTGACCGCATCAAGGCCCGAGGCGTGGAATGGCACGTTGGCCGCACCTTTGCTGGGCACGATGAGGTCTACGCCTTTGACCTGAAAACCCGCAACGACTTTCGTCTGTCGCAACAACCGGCTTTCATCAACATCCAACAGTTTTATATTGAGGGGTTTTTGGTCGAGCGGCTAGGCGAACTCCAAGGTGTTGACCTGCGCTGGCGCTCACGCGTGAGCGCGCTGCGGCGCAACACCGCCAAAGGGGCTGAGCTTGAAGTGCAAACACCCGAAGGCAGCTACACCCTGCACGCTGACGTGGTGGTAGACGCCACGGGCTCACACACCCCGTTTCATCAATGGTGCGAGGTGCCGGTAACCCAAGTCAAGCGCGAAGACCGTTGGTGCATTGCCGATGTGCGCTTTACCCACCGCCCACCCACCGAGCGCCACACCTGGCTTGAAGCGCCGTTTAACGACGACCGGGCGGTGTGGCAACACCTGATGGCAGACGACGTGTGGCGCATTGACTACCAAATGGCCCCCGATGCCGACCCCGAATACGTCTCGCGCCAAGACGTGCTGCACGAGCGGCTGGTGCGCCAGTTTGGCCCCGACGTGCAATACGAAACCGTGTGGGTAGGCCCCTACAGCTACCGCAGCCTGTGCGTGGAGCACATGCGCGTGGGCAGCGTGTTCTTTGCCGGCGACACGGCCAAACTGGTCAGCCCATTTGGCGCGCGCGGCGGCAACACCGGCGTGGGAGACGCCGATAACCTGGCGTGGAAAATTGCCGCCGTGGTGCACAGCGGCGCCCCGCGCCGTCTGCTGCACACCTACCACCACGAGCGCCACGAGGCCGCGCGCACCAACGTGCGCGTGACCGCACGCACCACGCGCTTTTTGCGCCCACACGACCCGGCCGAGTGGTTGTTCCGCCAAGCCGTTGTCAGCTTGGCCAAGCAACACCCCTTGGGCCGCGCGCTGGTTAACACCGGGCGCATGGCAGAGGCCAACCCCTACACCGCCTCACCACTGTGCGACCCGCTCAACCCGCACGCCGGCACCACGGTGCAAAACGTGCCGCTGCGCTGGGCCAATGGCCAAACGGACAGCCTAAACCAACTGCTGCAATGGGCAGGTCACCACCCCGTGGTGTTGTGGTTTGGCCCATTAAGTGGGCCGCGTGCGGCCACGCTGCGCGCATGTGCGCAAGCCCATGGCGCCTACGCCGTGCAGGTGCTGCCCAACCTGCCGGGCGGCAACCAGACGTGCCGCGAACTGGTGCTTGATGCGCGCCAGCGTCTGCGCCAAGCCTGCCATGCCATGCAAGCCGACTGGGCCGTACTGCGGCCAGACGCCTACCTGGCCGCTACCGGCCACGGCAACACCCAAGCCCTTGCCCAAGCGCTGGCCCGCACCAACGGCCACGCGTTGTCCACCACGCCATGAGTCACGCCATGTCAACTCAATCCCCCGAGCCCTTGCAGCTACAAGACGCGGACGGCTTTTATGAGGCCTTGCTGAACACCCACCAAGGGCTGGACGCCGAACAAAGTGCGCTGCTCAACGCACGCCTGATTTTGGTGCTGGCCAACCGCATTGGCCACACCGAGACCCTAAACGCCTGCTTGCGCATCGCCCGCGACACGCCTGACCTGCCAGCGCCTCAAGCCCCCACGGACGCTGGCTAAAATCGGCGCCATGCCGCAAACCCCACCCCCTGCTCCCCAGCCAGGCTTGGCTGAACTGTCCAAATCATTCGAACCCGCTGCCATTGAAGCCCATGGGCAGGCGCACTGGGAGGCGCTTGGCCTACACCGTGCCGGCGCCCTGGGCCAAGGCCAACCCAGTGCCGAGGCCGCCGCCGCCGGGCACAACTTTGCCATTCAGTTGCCGCCGCCCAACGTTACCGGCACACTGCACATGGGGCACGCGTTTAACCAAACCATCATGGACAGCCTGACGCGCTACCACCGCATGTTGGGCTACAACACCGCGTGGGTGCCCGGCACCGACCACGCCGGTATTGCCACGCAAATTGTGGTGGAGCGGCAGTTACAAGCCGAGGGCAAAAGCCGCGAAACCATGGGCCCCACGCCCGAGCAAGCGCGCAAAAACTTTGTGGCTCGCGTGTGGGAGTGGAAAGAGCACAGCGGCAACACCATCACCCAACAAATGCGCCGCTTGGGCGCCAGCGTGGACTGGAGCCGCGAGTACTTCACCATGGACGAGCGGCTCTCGCGCATCGTGACCGAGACCTTTGTGCGGCTGTACGAGCAAGGCCTGATTTACCGCGGCAAGCGGCTGGTGAATTGGGACCCGGTGCTGCAAAGCGCGGTCTCTGACCTTGAGGTAGAAAGCACCGAGGCCCAAGGCGCGCTGCACTACATGCTGTACCCCTTTGTTGACGGGCCGCAAACCGTTGACGGCCAAACGCTGCAAGGCCTGGTGGTGGCCACCACCCGCCCCGAGACCATGCTGGGTGACAGCGCCGTGGCCGTGCACCCCAGCGACGCACGCTACCAACACCTGGTTGGCAAACACGTGGTGCTGCCGCTGTGCGAGCGCAGCATTCCCATCATTGCCGATGACTTTGTTGACCCCGCGTTTGGCTCGGGCGTGGTCAAAATTACCGGTGCGCACGACTTTAACGACTACGCCTGCGCCCAGCGCCACCACCTGCCCCTCATCAACATTTTTGCGCTAGACGCCACCGTGGCCGACACCGCCCCGGCCGCTTACCGTGGACTGGACCGCTTTGAGGCGCGCAAGGTGGTGCTGCGCGACCTGCAAGCCCAAGGCCTGCTGGTGGAGGTTAAGCCGCACCAACTCATGCTGCCCATGTGCACCCGCACCGGCCAAGTGGTTGAACCCATGCTCACCGACCAGTGGTTTGTGGCCACCACCCAAGTTAGCCCGCACGACCCCAGCGGCCAAAGCATGGCGCAAAAAGCCCGGCACGCCGTTGACAGCGGCGCGGTGAAGTTTTTTCCTGAAAACTGGGTCAACACCTACCACCAGTGGATGGACAACATTCAAGACTGGTGCATTTCGCGCCAACTGTGGTGGGGGCACCAAATTCCGGCGTGGTACGACGAGCAAGGGCAGGTGATTGTGGCGCGTACCCAAGCCGAGGCCCAGGCCCAGGCCCCGGGCAAAACGCTGCGCCGCGACCCCGACGTACTCGACACCTGGTATTCGTCGGCTTTGGTGCCCTTTAGCACCATGGGCTGGCCTGAGGCAGCCGAGTCGGCCCAACCGCTGAGCGACTACCACCTGTACCTGCCCAGCAGCGTGCTCATCACCGGTTACGACATCATCTTTTTTTGGGTGGCGCGCATGATCATGATGACCACCCACTTCACCGGGCAGGTGCCGTTTCGCCACGTATACATTCACGGCCTGGTGCGCGACGCCCAGGGGCGCAAAATGAGCAAATCCGAAGGCAACGTGCTTGACCCGGTTGACCTGATTGACGGCATTGCCCTGCCCGAGTTACTAACCAAGCGCACCACCGGGCTGCGTCGCCCCGAAACCGCCGCCCAGGTGCGCCAGCAAACCGAAAAAGAATTTCCCGACGGCATTCCGGCTTTTGGCGCCGACGCCCTGCGCCTGACCTTTGCCGCCTTGGCCACGCTGGGGCGCAACATCAACTTTGACACCAAGCGCTGCGAGGGCTACCGTAACTTTTGCAACAAACTGTGGAACGCCACGCGCTTTGTGCTTATGCAGTGCGAAGGCCACGACTGTGGCCTGATGCCGCACACCAAGGCCGACTGCGCGCCTGGCGGCAAGGCCCACGGCTACATGCACTTCAGCGCCGCAGACCGCTGGATTAGCTCGTGCCTGCAACGCACCGAGGCCGAGGTGGCGCGCGGCTTTGCCGAGTACCGCCTAGACGTGGTGGCGCAAGCGATTTACCGCTTTGTGTGGGACGAGTTTTGCGACTGGTACCTAGAAATCGCCAAGGTGCAATTGCAGTCCACCGCCAGCGACGCGGCGGCCACACAGCGCGCCACGCGGCGCACCCTAATTCGCACCCTCGAGACGGTGTTGCGCCTGGCGCATCCCATCATGCCTTTTATTACCGAAGCGCTGTGGCAAAAGGTGGCCCCCGTGGCCGGGCGCGCCGGACCCTCGGTGGCCGTGGCCGCCTACCCCGTGGCGCAACCAAACAAAATTGACGCCCACGCCGACGCCGAAATCGCCCGGCTCAAGGCTTGGGTTGAAGCGTGTCGTGGCTTGCGTGGCGAAATGGGCGTCTCACCGGCCGAAAAACTTACCCTCACCGTGCTGGCCGAAGATGACTTTGCCACCCGTCACCGCGCCACGCTGTGCGCCTTGGCTCGGCTGACCGACATGACGCCACTGGCCGACGAAGCCACTTGGAACCAAGCCAGCGGCAATGCGCCAGTGGCTGTTGTGGGCAACGACCGGTTATGCCTACCCATTGCCATTGACCTTGCGGCCGAGCAAGCGCGGCTGGGCAAAGAAATTGCGCGGGTGCAAGCCGAGCTGGCCAAAGCGCAGGGCAAACTACAAAACGCCTCGTTTGTGGCCAAGGCCCCAGCGGCCGTGGTGGCGCAAGAGCGCGAGCGCGTGGCGGGCTTTGAGGCCAGCTTGGACAAGCTGCAGGCGCAGCTGGCGCGACTGGGTTGAGCGCGGCGGCCCTTAGCGCCGCTTCAACACAAACCGAAACGCGTCACCGGCGGTGTCTGAGTGCACCAGCTCGTTGCCGGTTTGTTTGGCAAACGCGGCAAAATCGCGCACCGAACCCTGGTCGGTGCTAAGTACCTGCAACAACTGGCCGCTTTGCATATCGGCCAGTGCCTTTTTGGCTTTAAGAATCGGCAGCGGGCAGTTCAGCCCACGCGCGTCCACCTCTTTGTCGGTTGCCATGTCCATCGGTATGCATGCCTGATTGGTTTGGGAACAGGGTCAGCATTGTAGGGCGCAACGCTGGGCTTACGCCTTACGCAGTTCGCGCCACTGCGGCTCCACACCGCGCGCTCTGAGCCATTTGGCCAACGCCCAACCCGTGCCCGCGGGCCAGCACTTCACCTCGTGCAGGTCAAACAGCTGGTACTCGGCCAACTCGGGGCTAAGCCGCACCTCGCCCTCGGCCACCGCGTGGTAACTGATGATGACTTGGTTCATGCGCTGAAAGTCGTGCACCGCCACCAATTCAAGCGACGTGGTGCGCAAGCCAGTTTCTTCGGTAATTTCGCGCATCACCCCTTCCTCGGGGGTCTCGCCCGCTTCCATAAACCCGGTAATTAAGGCAAACACCCGCTCTTGCCAGGCGGCATTACGCGCCAGCAGCACCTTGCCTTGGTACTCCACAATGGCAGCCAGCACCGGGGTGGGGTTGTTCCAGTGCACAAAGCTGCACGCCGCACAAGCCAAGCGCGCGCGGCTGCCACCGTCGTCGTCTATTTCGCGCACGGCGAGGGGCGCGGCGCATTCGGGGCAATAGCGCCAGGCCTTGCTCACGCCGGAAACACACCGGTTGAGAGGTAGCGGTCACCCCGGTCGCACACAATAAACACAATGGTGGCGTTGTGCAGCTCGTGCGCCAACTGCAGCGCCACGGCGGCTGCGCCGGCGGCCGAAATGCCAGCAAACACCCCCTCTTGCTTGGCCAACTCGCGCGCCATGGCCTCGGCCTTGGCCTGACTGACGTAGCGCAACGTGTCCACCGCCGAGGCATCGTAAATGGCGGGCAAATACGCCTCGGGCCATTTGCGAATACCCGGAATGCGCGAGCCCTCCTCGGGCTGCGCCCCGACGATGCGCACGCCAGCGTTTTGGGACTTGAGGTATTGCGAGACCCCGGTGATCGTGCCCGTCGTGCCCATCGCGCTGACGAAGTGCGTCACCCGACCGGCCGTGTCTTGCCAAATTTCGGGCCCGGTGGTTTCGCGGTGGATGCGGGGGTTGTCGCCATTGGCAAACTGGTCAAGCATCACCCCTTTGCCCTGCGCCACCATTTGGTCCGCCAAGTCACGCGCGTACTCCATGCCGCCACTCTTGGGTGTGAGGATCAACTCCGCGCCATAGGCCCTCATGGTCTGCG
>JALRBF010000080.1 GCA_023262365.1 Burkholderiaceae bacterium | reverse complement strand
GTCCCATGTGCTTTTGTTGAGTTAAAAAATGCTGACATCGAAACAACGGAAACTGAGATTATTGATTTTTGCAGGGAACGTATGGCGCGTTTCAAGTGTCCGAAAGCAGTTGTTTTTGGTTCGTTACCGAAAACATCTACTGGCAAAATCCAGAAAAACGTGCTTCGAGAGCGTTTGTTATCGCAAAGCTAGTCGCGTTCTAACGATATCGCCTTTTTGTATAAGCCGGATTGAGGCAAAAACTGCTGCAGTGCGGTAAACTATCATGTTTGTTTTGGTCCAAATTGATATTTAAAACGATTAGGTTAGGTAAAAACCATGAAGGTGTTAGTCCCAGTTAAGCGCGTAGGCGCGCAGGTCTTGCGTGCCTTGGTTCGCGGCAGCCGGTGCGAGGCCGCGTAGCGCCACGCGCAGGCCTTGCGCGGCCAGGGCCAACGCCAGCGTGCAGCCCACGGGGCCATCGCCGTCAATTGCCACGTCGTGCGGTGCCGTCATGCCTTGGATTGTAGGTAGTTGACATACACTGCCAGTTTTAGGGGAATAGGAACCGCCATGAGCCTGAAATGCGGCATCGTGGGCTTGCCCAACGTAGGCAAGTCCACCCTTTTTAACGCCTTAACTCAAGCCGGTATTGCGGCCGAAAACTACCCGTTTTGCACCATTGAGCCCAACGTGGGCGTGGTGGAGGTGCCCGACCCCCGGCTGCAGCAGTTGGCCCAACTGGTGGGGCCGCAGCGCGTGGTACCCGCGATTGTTGAGTTTGTTGACATCGCCGGGTTGGTGGCCGGGGCCTCTAAGGGCGAGGGCTTGGGCAACCAGTTTTTGTCGCACATTCGCGAAACCGATGCCATTGTGAACGTGGTGCGTTGCTTTGAAGACGACAACGTGGTGCACGTGGCCGGGCGGGTTGACCCGGTGGCCGACATTGAGGTGATACAAACCGAACTTTGCTTGGCCGACTTGAGCACGGTAGAAAAAGCCTTGCAGCGTTATCAAAAAGCGGCCAAGTCGGGCAACGACAAAGACGCCACCCGCATGGTGCAGTGGTTGCAGCAATGCCAGGCCGCGCTTGACCAGGGTCGCCCCGTGCGCGTGCTTGAACTCGACGACGAGGCCCGCGCGGCGCTGCGTCCGCTTTGCCTAATTACGGCCAAGCCCGCCATGTTTGTGGGCAACGTGGCCGAGGACGGCTTTGACGACAGCAACCCGCTGCTGCAGGCGCTGCACGCCTACGCCGCCAGCCAAGGCGCGCCGGTGGTGGCCATTTGTGCCAAAACCGAAGCCGAATTGGCAGGCATGAGCGCGCAAGACCAAAGCCTGTTTTTGGCCGAAATGGGGCAAGACGAGCCGGGCTTGCACCGCCTGATTCGCGCGGCCTACGCCCGGCTGGGTTTGCACACCTACTTTACGGCCGGCGAAAAAGAAGTGCGCGCCTGGACCATTCGGCTAGGGGACACCGCACCCAAGGCCGCCGGGGTGATTCACACCGATTTTGAAAAAGGCTTTATTCGCGCCCAAACCATTGGCTTTGACGACTACATCACCTACTGCGGCGAGCAAGCCGCCAAAGAGGCCGGCAAAATGCGCGCCGAGGGCAAAGACTACGTGGTGCGCGACGGCGATGTGCTGAACTTTTTGTTCTCGCCATGAGCCAAGGCCTGCGCCTGGGGCTGGCCGCGCTGGGTTTGGTGGGCTTGCTGCTGGGCGCGGCGCTTACCCTAAGCGAGGGGCTGCGCGAGACCTTGCGCACCACGGTGCAAGACGTGTTGTTGCAGCGACGCCTGGCGGTGCGTGCGGGCGCCCCCGATGTAACCGCCGCGCAGCGCGTGCGCACGTTGGACCCGCGCGCGTTGTCGCTGCCGCAACAGCGCGTGGTGCAGTGGTTGAGCCAGACCTACCGCGTGGCGCCCGAGCCGGTGGCCGCACTGGTGGCCGAGGCATGGCTGGTGGCGCCACCAGCTGGGCTAGAACCCACGCTGGTGTTGGCGGTCATGGCGGTGGAATCCAACCTGCACCCGCTGGTACAAAGCGGGGTGGGGGCCTTGGGGCTGATGCAAATCATGCCGCGTATTCATGCCGACAAATTGGCGCCGCACGGTGGCAGTTACGCCGCGTTTGAGCCCGTAATTAACTTGCAAGTGGGCGTGCAGGTGCTGCAAGAAAGCGTGGGGTTGATGCGCGGCGATTTGGCCCGCGGTCTGCGGTTTTATTTGGGCGGCTCGCGCATGCTCGACTCGTCGCTGGGCGACGCCTACGTGAGCAAGGTGATGCGCATCAAAAACCAGCTTGACGCGCTAGCCACAGCAGCAACGCCGTAAGCAGCGTGTAGCGCGCCAGCTTGCCCACCGCCATGTAAGCCACACATGGCCAAAAGGGCAAGCGCATCCAGCCGGCCACGGCGCACAACGGGTCCCCCACCACCGGCAGCCAGCTCAGCAAACACGCCTTGGCGCCAAAACGGCGCAGCCACTGCAACGCGCGCGTTTCGGCCTTGGCGCCGCGCCAACGCTCCATGGCCGAATGCGCGCCACGGCCCATGGCATACGAGACCGCGCCGCCCAAGGTGTTACCCGCCGTGGCCACCAGCACCGTGGGCCAAAACCACTCGGGCTTAAGCGTCACCAGCGCCAGCACCGCAGGCTCTGAGCCCATGGGCAGCAGCGTGGCCGAGACCAAGGCGATCACAAACACACTGGTTAGCCCCACCTCGGGCAGGCTAAGCCAAGCAAGCAGTTGCGGCCACCAAGCGTCCATGGCCGGGCAGTATAGGGGGCGACTAAAATCTCAGCCACGGCTGCGCGTGGCGCGCGCGGCCCAGCTCACCTGCCATGCGTATCGGCCCTTACCTTTTACCCAACGCGCTCATGGTTGCACCCATGGCGGGCGTAACCGACCGCCCGTTTCGCATGCTGTGCAAGCGCTTGGGCGCAGGCCATGCGGTGAGTGAAATGGTGACCTCACGCCCCGAACTGCGCGACAGCCTGAAAACCTCGCGCCGCCTCAACCACGACGGCGAGACCGCCCCAATTGCCGTGCAAATTGCTGGCACCGAGCCCGCCATGATGGCCGAGGCCGCACGCTACAACATTGACCGTGGGGCGCAAATCATTGACATCAACATGGGCTGTCCAGCCAAAAAGGTATGCAAGGCCTGGGCTGGCTCGGCGTTGATGCAAAACGAAACGCTGGCGCTGGCCATCGTTGAGGCCGTGGTGGCCGCCTGCCAGCCGCATGGTGTGCCCGTGACGCTAAAGATGCGCACCGGTTGGTGCGACGCCGTACGCAACGCCCCCACCCTTGCCCGCGCTGCCGAGCAAGCCGGCGTGGCCATGCTCACCGTACACGGGCGCACCCGCACGCAGGGCTACGCCGGTCGCGCCGAGCACCGGACGGTGGCAGCGATTAAGGCTGAAGTGAAGGTGCCGGTGGTGGCCAACGGCGACATTGACAGCCCCGAAGCCGCGCAAGCCGTGCTGCATGCCACCGGGGCAGACGCCGTGATGATTGGCCGCGCCGCACAGGGCAGGCCGTGGTTGTTTCGAGAAGTGGCGCACTACCTGGCCACCGGCCACACGCTGGCGCCGCCCAGCGCGGCCGAGCTGCAGCGCTGGATGACCGAGCACCTGCACGACCACTACCAACTGTACGGCGAGTACGCTGGTGTGCGCAGCGCGCGCAAGCACGTGGGTTGGTACGCGCGCAGCCTGCCCCAAGGGCAAGAGCTGCGCCGTGCGTTTAACCAACTCGACTCGGCCGAGGCGCAACTGCAAGCGCTGGCCGCGCACTTCGAGCGCTGGGCCCAGCCCTGGCCGCTGGCGGCATGAGCCGGCGCGCCATCGCCCAGCAAGTCAAGCGCAGCGCCACGCGCTACCTCGACGACTTGCAAGGCACCGACCCGCTGGACATGCACCGTATGTTTCTTGACGCCGCCGAACGCGCCTTGCTTGAGGTGGTGATGCAGCGCACCCAACACAACCAAAGCTTGGCCGCGGCTTGGCTGGGCATGAACCGCAACACCTTGCGTAAAAAATTACGCCATCATCAACTTACCCCCTAGCGCACCTCGCCGTGCGCTCATTCTTTTTATGCAAGCACTGATTTCTGTTTCCGACAAAACCGGCGTGGTCGAACTCGCCCAAGGCCTGCACCAGCTTGGTGTGCGTCTGCTCTCAACCGGCGGCACCGCGCGGCTGTTGACGCAGGCAGGACTGCCGGTTACTGAGGTGGCGGCGTACACGGGTTTTCCTGAAATGCTGGACGGCCGCGTGAAAACCTTGCACCCCAAGGTGCATGGCGGCTTGCTGGCGCGGCGAGACGTGCCCGCGCACATGCAAGCACTGGCCGAGCACGGCATGGACACGTTGGACGTGCTGGTGGTTAACCTGTACCCCTTTGAGGCCACCGTGGCACAGCCCGATTGCACCTTAGAAGACGCCATTGAAAACATCGACATTGGCGGCCCGGCCATGGTGCGCAGCGCGGCCAAAAACTGGCGTGACGTGGCTGTGCTCACCGACCCAACGCAATACGCCCAGGTGCTCACCGAGTGGCAAAGCCAAGGCCACATCAGCCCAAGCACGCGGTTTGCGTTGGCCGTGGCGGCGTTTAACCGCATCAGCCAGTACGACGGTGCCATCAGCGACTATTTGTCATCGGTTGACGCCACGCAAGGCCTTGCCGGCGTACCCACGCGGTTGACTTACCCCGAGCAGTTCAACCCGCGCTACGTTAAGGTGCAAGACCTGCGCTACGGCGAAAACCCGCACCAAGACGCCGCGTTTTATCAAGACGTCACGCCCTTGCCCGGCTCACTCGTGACGGCTCGTTCGTTGCAGGGCAAGCCGCTGTCGTACAACAACTTGGCCGATGCCGACGCCGCCTGGGCTTGCGTCAAGAGTTTTGACCAAGCCGCCTGCGTGATTGTGAAACACGCCAACCCCTGCGGCGTGGCCATGGCCGAGAACCCGCTGCAGGCCTACCGCAAAGCCTTTCAAACCGACCCCACCAGCGCCTTTGGCGGCATCATTGCGTTTAACCAAGCGGTGGATCAGGGCGTGGCCGAGGCCGTGTGTCAGCAATTTGTTGAAGTGCTTATGGCACCGCACTTTACCGAGCAGGCCCTGGCGGTGCTGGCCACCAAACCCAACGTGCGGGTGCTGGCCATCGATCTGCCCCCGGGCGGGCCCAGCGTGTGGGCGCAGTCGGCCAACGCCCTCGAGCTCAAGCGCATCGAGTCTGGCGTGCTGCTGCAAAGCGCAGACACGCACCGCTTGGCCCCCAACGACTGGCAGGTGGTTACCCATGTGCAACCCACTGCCGCGCAGTGCAGCGATTTGTTGTTCGCCTGGCGTGTGGCCAAGTACGTCAAGTCCAACGCCATTGTGTTTTGTGCCAACGGCATGACCATGGGTGTGGGCGCCGGACAAATGAGTCGCCTTGATTCGGCGCGTATTGCGGGCATCAAGGCCGAGCACGCTGGCCTAAGCCTGCAAAACACGGTGGTGGCCAGCG
This sequence comes from Burkholderiaceae bacterium, assembly GCA_023262365.1. Classification (GTDB taxonomy): domain Bacteria; phylum Pseudomonadota; class Gammaproteobacteria; order Burkholderiales; family Burkholderiaceae_C; genus RS62. Next base: position 2,946 of record JALRBF010000080.1, on the reverse strand, counting down.
ATGCGTTTTTTCCGTTTCGTGACGGCTTGGACGTGGTGGTGGCCGCCGGCGCAACTGCGGTGATTCAGCCCGGCGGCTCGATGCGTGACCAAGAAGTGATTGACGCGGCCAACGAACACGGCGTGGCCATGGTGTTAACCGGCGTGCGCCACTTTCGCCACTAAGGGCGGGGCGGCACCGCGGGTTTGGCCCGCGTTCAGCCCGCGCGCAAAGCCTCGCGCGCGGCCTCAATGGTGGCGTCGATGTCGGCGTCGCTGTGCGCGCCGCTCACAAACCCGGCTTCAAACAATGCCGGGGCCAAATACACGCCACGCTCGAGCATGGCGTGAAAAAACGCGTTAAAGCGCGCGCCGTCGCTTTGCATGACTTGCGCGTAGTTTTGTGGCAGCGAGGGCAGCAAAAAGAAGCCAAACATGCCGCCTTCGCTGTCGCCGCACATGGGTACGCCGGCGTCTTGGCCGGCTTGCACCAAGCCTTGCACCAGGCGTTGGGTGCGTGTGGCAAGCGCGTCAAAAAAGCCTGGCTTGGCAATCGCACGCAGCGTGGCCAGGCCGCAGGCCGTGGCTACGGGGTTGCCGCTAAGGGTGCCGGCTTGGTACACCGGGCCCAGCGGGGCAAGTTGCTCCATCACGTCGCGCCGCCCACCAAACGCCGCCAGCGGCATGCCCCCGCCAATCACCTTGCCCAGCACCGTCAGGTCGGGCGCAAAGCCCGGCAGGTGTTGGGCATACCAGCCTTGCGCACTGCCTAGCCCCACGCGAAAGCCCGTCATCACCTCGTCGAGCACCAGCAGCACGCCGTGCTGGGTGCACAGTTCGCGGCAGCGCTGCATAAAAGGTAGGCTGGCGCGCACAAAGTTCATGTTGCCCGCAATCGGTTCAATCATCACGCAGGCTAGGGCGTTGCCGTGTTCGTTAAACGCTTGTTCGAGCGCGGCCACGTCGTTGTAGGGCAGCACCAGGGTGTCTTTGACCACCTCGGGCGGCACCCCCGCGCTGGTGGGGTTGCCAAACGTGGCCAGGCCCGAGCCGGCTTTTACCAGCAGCGCATCGGCGTGGCCGTGGTAGCAGCCTTCAAACTTAATAATTTTTTGCCGCCCCGTGGCCCCGCGTGCCAGCCGCAACGCGCTCATGCCGGCCTCGGTGCCTGAACTTACCAAGCGCGCCATCTCCACCGAGGGCAAATGCCCGGCAATCGCCTCAACCAATTCAATCTCGCGCTCGGTGGGGGCACCAAACGACAACCCCTGCGCCATGGCCTCTTGCACCGCAGCCAATACCTCGGGGTGGCTGTGGCCCAAGATCATCGGGCCCCACGAGTTGATGTAGTCGATGTAGCGCTGGCCGTCGGCGTCAAACATGTACGCGCCCTGGGCGCGCGTGATAAAGCGCGGCGTGCCGCCCACGGCTTTAAAGGCGCGCACGGGTGAGTTGACACCACCCGGAATGCGTTGTTGGGAGCGGGTAAACAGGTCTTGGTTGCGCGTCATGGGTGCTAGTGTCGGGTGGGGTCTAGTGGAAAATCACCCAGCGCGCGCTGGGTGGGCTCGGGGTCGGCTTCGGGGTGCGCGTCTTGGTTGTCTTCGGGGGCGGCTTCGGCCCAAAACAGTCGGTCGGGCACGGCTTGGCCCATGCCGGGCTGAAACCCGGCGTCAAGCGCCTGATCGAGGTATTGCAGCGCCTCAGAGGCGGCGGTTTGCAAGTCGGCCCCGGCGGCCAACAGCGCCGTGAGCGCGGCCGCGAGGGTGTCACCGGCGCCAATAAACCGCGCTTCAAAGCGTTCAAAACGGGCGCTGGCCAAAATGGTGTCGGGTGAGGCCAAATGGTTCTCCAGCCACTGCTCGTGGCTGGGCATGCCCGTGACCAGCGTAAAACTCACGCCCAGCTCGGCCGCCGCGCGCGCCACGTCGCGCGGCCCGGGCGAGTGTTCGCGGCTCCAATCGGGCAGCAGCCAGCGCGCCAGGGTGCCCAAGTTGCCCACCAACACCGCGGTTTGTGGCAACACCAGTTCACCAAAGGCGTCAAGGTACTGGTCAATCTCCAGGTCGTTCATCCACGACACATCGGGCATGTACGCAATCACGGGTACGTCGCTGTAGTCGTTAAGAATCTCGGCCACCGCGCTGACGTTTTCGGTGTTGCCCAAAAAGCCCACCTTAAACGCGTTGACCGAGACATCTTCGAGCAAGCGCCGCGCTTGCTCGGCAATCAACTCCGCGTCCAGCGCGTGGTGGTCGTGTACGTCGATGGTGTCGCGCAGCAGCACCGACGTGACCACTGGCAAGGTGTAAGCCGCGGCCGAGGCCATGGCCAACGCATCGGCGGTGATGCCCGTGGCCCCGGTGGGGTCGCTCACGTTAAAGCTCATGACGCAGCAGGGGCTGTCGTCTTGTGCGTTGGCGGGCGTGGGGGCGGAGGGTTCAGTCATGCGCGGTCTAGAATGCCAACCATTCTATGCATCAACTTTTTTATTGCGAAACCCATGAGTGAAGCCAACCAAACCTGGATGTGTCTCATATGCGGCTGGATCTACGACGAAGCCCAAGGCGCGCCCGATGATGGCATTGCCCCGGGTACGCGCTGGGCTGATGTGCCCATGAACTGGACGTGCCCCGAGTGCGGCGCGCGCAAAGAAGATTTTGAGATGGTGCAAATATAGGCCTTGGCGCGCCGCACGCGCATTAAGCCGAGGCTTGCTTAACCACCGCGTAGCGCTGCAGTGTGGTGGCGCGGGCTTGGGCATGGTCCACCAGTGGCAGGGGGTAGGTGGTGCCCAGCACCACCCCGGCAGCGGCCAACTCCACCGGCCGAGCCAGCCATGGGGCGTGAATCGCGGCATCGGGTAGCGCGGCCAGTTGCGGCAAGTAGCGTCGAATGAACTTGCCCTGCGGGTCAAACTTTTGGCTTTGGCTTACCGGGTTAAAAATGCGAAAGTACGGCTGTGCGT
>JALRBF010000030.1 GCA_023262365.1 Burkholderiaceae bacterium | reverse complement strand
ACTTGCAAGAAGGTTTTGCTGGCCTTAACGAGGGCGGCAAAGGCCTCGGTCGGCAGGTAAATGGCCGACGTGCCTGAGTCGACAATGGCCAGGCCGTCATTGTACACGGCCGGGTCCACAGCCAGCCGCTGGCCAAACACCGAGGAGTAAATGCCAAACAAAATGCCAATGGTCAGCGCCAACGCAAAGTAGTGCAACGTGGCCCCACCAAACAACAGCATAGACAACACCATGACCTGCGTGGATCCGTGCGTGATGATGGTACGGCTGATGGTAGAGGTGATGGCCTTGTTGATGATGGCGCGGGTTTCGAGTTTGCGGTAGCGGCGAAAACATTCGCGCACCCGGTCAAAAATCACCACCGACTCGTTGACCGAATAGCCCAGCACCGCCAGCACCGCGGCGAGCACCGCGAGCGAAAATTCCCACTGAAAGAAGGCAAAAAAGCCCAAAATAATCACCACGTCGTGCAAGTTGGCCACGATGGCCGAGACCGCGTACTTCCACTCAAAGCGCATCGACAAGTACAGCATGATGCCCACAATCACCAACGCCAGCGCGATCAAGCCGTTGGTGGCCAGTTCGTCACCCACCTGCGGCCCCACAAACTCGGTACGGCGCAGCGTAACTTGCTCGCCTTGCGCACGCAGCGCAGCCAACACCTGTTCGCTTTGCTGGGCTGAGGTTTGGTCGCCGGCGGCGGGCAAGCGCAGCAGCACGTCGCGCGAAGAGCCAAAGTTTTGCACCGGCACCTCGGCGTAACCCAGCGTATTGAGGGTTTGGCGCACCTGCTCAAGCGGCGCGGTTTGCTGGTAAGACAACTCCATGACCGTGCCGCCGGTGAACTCCACCGACAGGTTGAGCCCACGCGTGACCAAAAACACCACCGCGGCCAAAAAGGTGAGCAGCGACACCGTATTGAAGCCACGCGCAAAGCGCATGAACGGGATGTCTTGGCGAATACGAAAAAACTCCATGGTGCGCCTCTTGGATGCTTATTTGGGTTGCCACACGGTGCCGATGGACACCTTGGCCAGTTTGCGCCGCCGGCCATACCACAGGTTGACCAAACCGCGCGAGAACAGCACCGCCGAGAACATGCTGGTCAAAATGCCCACCACGTGCACCACGGCAAACCCCTTGACCGGCCCCGAGCCAAACAAAAACAATGCCACGCCGGCAATTAACGTGGTCACGTTGGAGTCAAGAATGGTGCCCCACGCCCGCTCGTAGCCGGCGTGAATGGCCGCCTGCGGCGCGGCGCCGCCGCGCAGTTCTTCGCGCACGCGCTCGTTGATGAGCACGTTGGCGTCAATGGCCATGCCCAGCGTGAGCGCCATGGCTGCCATGCCGGGCAAGGTCAGCGTGGCTTGCAGCATGGACAACACCGCCACCAGCAACGCTAGGTTAAAGGCCAGCGCCAAGCTGGAGATAACACCAAACACCGCGTAGTACAGGCACATAAAGGCCACCACCACCACAAAGCCCCAGGTCACGCTGTCAAAGCCACGGGCAATGTTCTCTGCGCCCAAACTGGGCCCCACGGTGCGCTCTTCCACAATTTCCATGGGCGCGGCCAAGCTGCCCGAGCGCAGCAGCAGCGCCACGTCGTTGGCCTCGGTGGTGGTCATGCGGCCCGTAATTTGCACCCGCCCGCCGCCGATTTCGGTGCGAATCACGGGCGCGGTCACCACCTCGCCCTGGCCTTTTTCAAACAACAAAATCGCCATGCGCTTGCCCACGTTGTCGCGGGTTACGTCTTTGAAGATGCGCGCGCCTTGGGCATCCAGGTTCAGGTGCACGGCGGGCTCTTGAGTTTGGCTGTCAAAGCCGGGCTGCGCGTCGTTGAGGTTGTCACCGGTGAGCACCACGTCGCGCTTGACGATGACGGCTTGGCCGTTGCGGTCAAAAAACTTGGCCGAGCCAAAAGGCACCGGCGCCTGCCCTTGCTCGGCGGCGCGGCCCTCAGCCGATTCGTCCACCATGCGAATCTCAAGCGTGGCGGTGCGCCCCAAAATGTCTTTGGCTTTGGCCGTGTCTTGCACCCCGGGCAGTTGCACCACAATGCGGTCGGCGCCTTGTTGCTGAATCACCGGCTCGGCCACGCCAAGTTCGTTAATGCGGTTGTGCAGCGTGGTGATGTTTTGCTTGAGCGCCTGCTCTTGCACCTGCCGCACCACCTCGGGGCGCAGCTGGCCGCGCCACTGGTTGCCCTGGTCGTTGGTTTGCTCTATCCACTGCAAGTCCGGCGCTTGCTGGGCCAGCACCCGCTGCACCGCCTCGCTTGGGGTGTCGGGGCGCAGGGTCAGCACCACCGCAGCGCCTTCGCGCGCAATGCCTTGGTGGCGCAAGCGTTCGCTGCGCAGCGCCAGTCGCAAATCCGCCGCCGTGGTGTCGAGCTTTTTTTGCAGCGCCGCAGGCAAGCGCACCGAACCATCGGCTTGTTGGCCGTTCTCCAAGACCGCGATGAGGCAACGGCCCACGGCAAGGCCCGAGCCGTTGAGCGAGGCCAGATACTCGGGCTTTGCGCCCGCATCCGGGCGGTAGCGCGCGTTCATGCGGCGAGCCTGGAACGAACCGCAGGTGGAGCAGCTCGAAATCTCGCGGAAGGTGTTCTGCCCGGGCAGCCAGACCTCGATGTCATGCGTCTTCTGCGAGCCGAAGCCCATGTCGCCCGTGCACAGCACCACGGTGCGGTAGGGCAGTTCCAGCCGGAAGAAAAACCGCCATCCACGTACAGCGTCTGCCCCGTCATGAATGCAGATGCCCGCGAAGCCAGA
>JALRBF010000371.1 GCA_023262365.1 Burkholderiaceae bacterium | reverse complement strand
CGTGATTTCAATGCGCTCACCGGTACCGGCAAACAGCACGGTGTGGTCACCCACGATGTCGCCGCCACGAATGGTGGCAAAGCCAATCGAGGAAGGGTCACGCTCGCCCGTGATGCCCTCGCGCGCGTACACCGCGCATTGGTTGAGGTCGCGTCCCATGGCCTGCGCCACCACTTCGCCCATGCGCAACGCGGTGCCCGAGGGGGCATCCACCTTGTGCCGATGATGGGCTTCGATGATCTCAATGTCAAAACCCTCGGGCAGCGCACGGGCTGCGGTCTCAAGCAGCTTAAGCGTGACGTTGACGCCCACGCTCATGTTGGGCGCCATGACCACGCCGATGCGGTTAGCCGCCTCGGCGATGCGCGCTTTTTGTTCGTCGGCAAAACCCGTGGTGCCAATCACCATGGATACACCGGCCTGAGCGGCGGCCTCGGCATGGACCACGCTGCCCTGCGGCCGAGTGAAGTCAATCAGGCAGTCGGCCCCCTGCAGCGCACGGGCCACATCGGCCTGTACCACCACGCCAGTGACCAAGCCGGCAAAGCCCCCGGCATCCTGCCCAAGTGCCGCGCTTTGCGCGTGCTCCAAGGCCCCCACCAGGGTGCAATCGGGCGTCTGGGCAATCGCCTCAATCAGCATACGCCCCATGCGCCCCGTGGCTCCGGCCACGACCAAACGCAACGGCTTGGTGCTCATGGCTTGTCCTGGTTAAGCGCCGGGTAATCGCGCGCTGGCGCCAGTTTGAGCTCAAGCGGCGCCGGCGGCGGTGCGGCCTGGGCTTGGCTTGCCGCCAGCGCCTTGGGGTCGGCTTTGAGCACCACCCCGTCTTGCCCTGGCGGCTCGGTGGGGCCAATGGTTCGCACAAACTCGCGCTCGGTGGGCAGCATGTCGTCGCCCTGCACCCGCTGTAACTTGTCGTTGGCAAAGTACACCGTAAAGCGGCGCTCTTGCGCCGGCTGGCCGTCGCGCTGCATGGTGAACACGTAGTCCCAGCGGTCGTGGTGAAACACACTTTGCAACAACGGCGTACCCAACACGGCAAGCACTTGCTCACGCGTCATGCCCGGGCGCAAGGCCTGGGCCTGCTCGTGGGTCACCACGTTGCCCTGCAACACCACCGGGCGGTAAGTGGACAAGGCACGGCCCAAGCCCGCCGCCGAAGGCGGCGACCAACCCGAACATGCCGTGAGCGTGACGCTCAACGCGGCAGCCCACAGGGGGCGCTTGTCAAAACCAACCATGGATACGTGCTGAATCGGCGCCCGAAGTCGCCGCTGGGCTTATGATGAGCGCATTGTAGATGAGCGTACCGGCGCCCCGCCCATGCCTGGCATTGACGAAATCAAAAACACTGGCCTCAAAGCCACCGCCCCCAGGGTTCGCATTTTGGAGTTGTTTCAAGGCGCTGAGCCGCGCCACCTTAGCGCCGAGGACGTGTACCGGCAGCTGCTGAACGACGGCGCGGACATTGGTCTAGCCACCGTGTACCGGGTACTGACCCAGTTTGAGCAAGCCGGCTTGCTGCGGCGCAACACCTTTGAGACCAGCAAGGCGGTGTTTGAGTTGGACGAGGGCAC
>JALRBF010000282.1 GCA_023262365.1 Burkholderiaceae bacterium | reverse complement strand
GACGTCAATCGCGGTCAGCGCTTCGGTTGCGTCAATCACCAAATACCCGCCCGACTTCAAGTCAACCCGGCGCTGCAGGGCACGACGAATTTCTTGCTCGGCGTGGTAGAGCTCAAACAACCCCCGCTCACCCGTGTGCAGCGCCAGTTTGTCCAGCAAATGCGGCGTGTAGGTTTGGGCAAAGCGCTGCAGCAACGCCAATTGCTCGTGTGAGTCAATCCAAATGGCACGGGTCTGGCCATCGGCCCAGTCACGCAACACACGCTGAGGCAGCGTTAAGTCAGCCAGCAACAAGCACGGCGCGGCGTGTTGTTTCGCTGCGTGCTGCACGTCACGCCAAGTGGCGCGCAAGTACGCCATATCGGTCAACAGCTCATCGTCCGTGGCCAACTCGGCGTTGGTGCGCAAAATCAGGCCCACGGCCTGCGCCGATTCATCGGCCCGGGCCAAGGCCTCAAGCCTAAGCCGCAGGGCTTCGCGCTGCGGGGCCGGGATTTTTTGCGACACCCCAATGTGCGGCTCGCGCGGCAGCAGCACCAACAGACGGCCAGGCAAACTGATGTGCGTGCTCAAGCGCGCGCCTTTGCTTCCCATGGGGTCTTTAAGCACCTGCACCATCAGCGTTTGGCCCTCGTGCAGCTGGTGCTCAATCGGCGCGGGCGCGCCGTCGCTGCGGCTGGGTTGGGTCGCCACCGAGGCCAAATCGGCCACGTGCAAAAAGCCACTGCGCGCCAAGCCAATGTCAACAAACGCCGACTGCATACCAGGTAACACGCGCGTCACGCGGCCAAGGTACACGTTACCCACCAAGCCGCGGCTTAGGCTGCGTTCAACGAGTACGTCTTGCACCGCCCCTTGGTCAATGGTGGCCACGCGTACCTCGTGCGGGGCGCAGTTGATGAGAATCTCTTCAGGCATGGCGCCACTGTAACGGCATCGCCGTGCGGGGTGTTAGCGCGGCGGAAAAGGCAAGGCCAGCCCCACCTGAGCCAGCACCTGGGCGGTCTCATGGGCCGGCAGCCCAACCACGGCGCTGTGGCTGCCCGATAAATGATTGACCCATACCGCCGCGGCGCCTTGTATGGCGTAGGCTCCGGCTTTGCCAAACGGCTCGCCGCTGGCCACGTAGCGTGCTATGGCCGCTTCGCCCAGCGTGGCAAACCGCACCCTGGCCACCGCCAACGCCTGGTGCACCGGGCCTCCGGGGTTGGCCACCGCCACCGACGTCAAAACCCGGTGGGTGCGCCCCGACAAGGCCTGCAACATGGCCCGGGCGTGGTCGGCGTCCACCGGCTTGCCCAGCAACTGGCTGCCCAAGGCCACGGTGGTGTCGGCGCACAACACCGGGGCCGCGGACAAGCCACGGGCGGCCCAGCGCACCAGCGCAGCGTGCAGTTTGTTGCGCGTGACGCGCTGCACGTAAGCGGTTGGCGACTCGCCACGCCGCACCTGCTCCAAGGCCTCTGCGTCTTCTGACGCGTCGGCCAGCAGCGTTTGGCACGCTACGCCCCACTGCGCCAGCAGTTCACGCCGACGCGGACTTTGCGACGCCAAATAAAGCATGGGTGGCTGCCCTGACTTAGGCGCGGTGGTAGGGGTGTCCATGGTTCAAGCTCCAGGCGCGGTACAACTGCTCAAGTAACAGCACCCGCGCCAGGGCGTGGGGCAATGTCAGGTCAGACAAGCGCAGCTGCTCGTCGCACGCGTTGCGCCAGGCCACACTCAAACCATCGGCGCCACCCACAATCAACGCCACGTCTCGGGCGTCTTGCTGCCAGCGTTGCACGCGCTGTGCCAGGGCCACGGTGCTTAGGCGCTGGCCGCGCTCGTCCAGCACCACGCGCAGCGCCCCCTTAGGAATCGCCGCTTGCAAGGCTGATTCTTCTTGTTTTATGGCGGCGCTGGCATCGGCATGATGCCGGGTGGCCGCGCGCACCACACGCAGACCAATGGGCCCATCGGGCCCCAGCCGCTTGAGGTAGTCGGCGCAGGCCGTCTCTGCCCAAGCGGGCAGACGCTGGCCCACGGCCACCACCCACAGCTTCATGGGCGCACAGGGGTGGCACGCCGCAGCCGCACCGGCTTGTCACCCCAAATGTCCTCCAGTCGGTAGTACTGCCTCACTGCGGGGTGCATGATGTGCACCACGGCTGCGCCGCAATCCACCACAATCCACTCGCCGTTGTCCTGGCCTTCCATGCGTGGTTTGTCGCCACCCATGGCCACCACCTGGTCGCGCACGTGGGCCGCCAGGGCGCGGGTTTGGCGAGACGAGGTGCCACTGGCAATCACCACCCGTTCAAACAAAGGCGTGATGGCCTCGGTGTTAAAGATTTTGATGTCTTGCGCTTTCACATCGTCAAGCGCGTCAACGATGGCGCGCTGTAACTTTTGAATGTAACGTGAGGAGGAAGCGGTGGTTTCGGCCATACATGCCATGCACAGGGTTAGGGTTGGTAAAGCTGATGCGTCATGATGTACTGCATCACCGGTGTGGGCAACTTATCGGCCAAGGCCGGTAACCTGCCGTGGGTGGCGGCCTCTCGCAGTGCCGTGGCACTGACGACTTGGGGCACAAACTCAAGCACCCGAAAATCCAGCGGCTGTGCCCCAGGTGGCAATCGGCATGGGCCGCTGCCGCGCGGGGCCACCGCCAGGTGTACGCCCGCCAACAAGGTTTGCCAACCATGCCAGGTGGGCAAGCGCTCGAGCTGGTCTTGGCCAAGCACCAGCCACCATTGGTCAGCCGGCTGGCTCAACTGCAAGGCCTGCAAGGTATCAAGCGTGTAGCTTGGGCCGGTGCGCTGCATTTCAATCGGGTCCACCACCACCCCGGGTAAGGCCGCAAACGCCAGCTCGGCCATGCGGCGGCGGTGGGTGGCGTGGGTGAGGGTACGCGTTTTGTGCCAGGCGTCTCCGGTGGGAATCACCCGCAGCTGGCTCAAGCTCAGTTGCTGCTGCGCGGCCCGCGCCAAGGCCACGTGGGCCTTGTGCGGCGGGTCAAAGGCGCCGCCATAAATGCCCACGCGCCGGGCGGGGTGCGCGCTTAGGCCAGCCAATCCTTGGCCACCAAAAAATCGGTAAGCAACGCGGCCTCGGGGCTACCCGGCTGCGGCGCGCGCTGGTAACGCCATTTCACCAAGGGCGGCATGGACAGCAAGATGGACTCGGTGCGACCGCCCGACTGCAAGCCAAAGTGGGTGCCTCGGTCCCACACCAAATTGAACTCCACGTAACGACCCCGGCGCACCAGTTGGTGCTCGCGCTCGCGCTCGCCCCACGGCAGGTGCTGGCGCCGCTGCACAATGGGCAAGTAGGCGGGCAAAAACGCATCGCCCACGGCGCGCAACATGGCAAAGCTCTGCGTCATGCCCAGCTCGGCAAAATCGTCAAAAAACACGCCACCCACACCGCGTGGCTCGCCGCGGTGGCCCAAAAAGAAATACTCGTCGCACCACTTTTTAAAGCGCGGGTACTTGTCCTGTCCAAACGGGGCCAGCGCCTGGGCACAGGTTTGGTGAAAGTGCTTGGCGTCCTCGGCAAAACCGTAGTACGGGGTTAAGTCCATGCCGCCGCCAAACCACGCCACCGGCGCCTGGTTGGTCGGCCTGGCCATGAGCATGCGCACGTTCATGTGCACCGTGGGCACCATCGGGTTGCGCGGATGAAACACCAGCGAGACGCCCATGGCTTCAAACGGCGCCCCGGCCAACTCGGGGCGGTGCTGACTTGCCGATGGCGGCAACTTGGGCCCACTGACCGCAGAAAAGCCACAGCCGGCACGTTCAAACACCGCGCCATCTTCCAGTATCTGCGTGCAACCCCAACCTTGCAGGGGCTCGCCGGGTGGCTTGCGCCAGTCGTCGCGCGTCACCCCTGCACCGTCCAAGCCCTGCACCGCATCCATGATGCGCTGCTGCAGGCCCTGCAAGTAGGCGCGCACCTCGTCGGCGTCAATCGAATCGGTACGCGTATCGGGTGAATTGGCGGCATTCATGGCGAGGCTTGGGTTGGATGAGACGAGGGTAAAGGTTGAATCGGTGCGGCGCAATGGGCACGGTACCCTTGTACATCGGCCACCAGTTCGGCGATGCGGGCAAAGTCTTGCGTCATGTCACCCGAACAAGTCAAAAAGTCGCGCACGCCCAGCACACGGCTGCGGTAATCGAGCACCGCCACGCCCAGCGGCACATTGGCCTGCTGCCACACATGGTAAAAGCCGGTGCGCCAACCCAGCCCCGCTGCGCGCGTACCCTCGGGTGTCACGGCCAGCCAAAACCAGTCGGCATTTTGCATGGCCACTAGGGTTTGCGCCACCAAGCCGTGGGCTTTTTGCCGCCGCACCGGCACGCCGCCCAAGTAGCGCAACCAGCCTCCCACCAATGGCCAATAAAACAGCGATTGCTTGGCCCAAAACCGCACCGACCAGCCCAACGCCCATTTGCCCAATATGCCAACAAAAAAATCCATGGCCGAGGTGTGTGGGTAAGCCACGATGATGCCCTTGGGCCCCGGCAAATCGGGCTGCAGCAGGGTCCAGCCCATGCGGCGCAACAGCCAACCTGCCAAACGACTGCGGCGCATGGCTGGCTTCAACGCTTGCCCCCGGCCGCACGCCACCCGATATCGCGCCGATACTGCCCTCCCTCAAGCGTAATGCCTTGCATGGCCTCAAGCGCTCGGCGTCGGGCATCAGCGGCGTTGGCCCCCAGCGCCGTTGCGCACAACACCCGCCCACCTGCACTTTGCAACACGCCGCCTTCGCCGCGCACGGTGCCGGCGTGGAACACCTCTAGGTCATCCTGTGGCCCGGGTAACCCCGTAATCACGTCGCCAACTCGCGCAGCCTGCGGGTACCCGGCCGCGGCCAGCACCACACCCAAGGCGCAGCGGGTATCCCAATCGAGCTCGGCATCGCCCAAACAACCCTTGGCAGCAGCCAACAACACCGCAGCCAAGTCGCTGCGCAATCGCATCAGGATAGGCTGCGTTTCGGGGTCACCCAATCGGCAATTGAATTCCAACGTGTGAACCGTTTGTTGCGCGTCAATCATCACACCGGCGTACAGAAAGCCGGTGTAGGGTTCGCCGTCCTTGGCCATGCCCTGCACCGCGGGCTTGATAACCTCGCGCATGATGCGCGCGTGCAGCTCGGGGGTCACCACCGGGGCGGGCGAGTACGCGCCCATGCCACCGGTGTTGGGGCCTTGGTCGCCATCGCTCAAACGTTTGTGGTCTTGGCTGGTGGCCAGGGGAAGCACCGTCTCACCGTCGCAAAGCACCATGAAGCTGGCCTCTTCGCCCTGCAAACAGGCCTCAATCACCACCCGCGCGCCTTGGTTGGGGTTGAGTTCGGGCAACATGGCATCCACCGCCTGCAGCGCCTCGTCCACGCTGGCGGCCACCACCACCCCCTTGCCTGCTGCCAACCCATCGGCCTTAACCACAATCGGTGCGCCCTGCGCGTGGATGTAGTCGCGCGCGGCTTGGCGCTCGGTAAATGTTTGGTAGGCGGCCGTGGGAATGCCGTGCCGCTGCATGAATGCTTTGGCGTATGACTTGGACGTCTCGAGCTGCGCGGCGCGTTGCGTGGGCCCCACAATGGCTAGGCCTTCGGCCCGAAAGGCGTCCACCACGCCGCGCGCCAGCCAAGCCTCGGGCCCCACCACGGTAAGCCCAATGCGCTGGTGCTTGGCCCATTGCACCAAGTCGGGCAAGGCCATCTCGGGCACGTTGGTCAAGCGCTCGTCGGCAGCGGTGCCGCCATTGCCCGGCGAAACCAATACCTGCGACACCATGGGCGACTGCACCAGTTTCCACGCAAGGGCGTGCTCTCGCCCGCCCCCGCCAAGCACCAGTACCCTCATGCGTCGAGTTCGGCGTTGTGATACACGGCTTGAACGTCGTCCAGGTCTTCTACCATATCCAGCAACTTGCGCATGCGCACCGCATCGTCTCCCAATAGGGTGACGGTGTTTTCTGGGCGCATGGTGATGTCGGCCCATTCCGCCACCCAGTTGGCCGCCTGCAGCGCATCGCGCACCGCTTCAAACGCCGCGGGCTCGGTTAATACCTCAATGGCGCCGTCCTCGCCGGTTACCACATCATCGGCGCCGGCCTCTAGGGCCACTTCCAGCAGCGCGTCCTCGGGCGTGCCCGGGGCAAACACCAGTTGCCCGACGTGCTTGAATTGAAACGCCACCGAGCCGTCCGTGCCCAGATTGCCGCCGTGTTTGCTGAACGCGTGGCGTACCTCGGCCACGGTGCGTACCTTGTTGTCGGTCATGGTGTCCAGCATCACGGCAGCCCCGCCGATGCCGTAGCCCTCGTAGCGAATTTCTTCGTACTGCACGCCTTCAAGGTTGCCGGTGGCTTTATCCACGTTGCGCTTGATGGTGTCCGCCGGCATGTTGGCGGCCTTGGCCTTTTCTACCGCCAGGCGCAACCGGGGGTTGGATTCGAGGTCGCCCCCGCCTTGTCGCGCGGCCACGATGATCTCGCGTATGACTCGCGTCCAAATTTTTCCGCGCTTCTCATCCTGCCGGCTTTTTCGGTGCTGGATGTTGGCCCACTTGCTGTGTCCTGCCATGATTTTCTGCCATTACTCCCTTGGCGCCTCGTGGTGTCAATTGTCGGTGGCGGCTTCTTCCGGCTCCGGTCGTGTCTTGCCTTTTTTGTCTGCCAGCGGCTGAATGTCCAGCAGCAGCTCGTCCTTGTCGTCTAAGTCCACCGCCAACCGCCCGCCATCGGTGAGGCGGCCAAACAGCAGCTCGTCGGCCAACGCACGGCGTATCGTGTCTTGAATCAGGCGCTGCATGGGGCGCGCGCCCATCAGAGGGTCAAAGCCTTTTTTGGCCAGGTGTTGGCGCAATTTATCGCTAAACGACACTTCGACCTTTTTCTCGGCCAGTTGCTGCTCGAGTTGCAGCAAAAACTTGTCCACCACGCGCAAGATAACGGGCTCGTCCAGCGGCTTGAAGCTGACGATGGCATCGAGCCGGTTACGAAACTCAGGCGTGAACATGCGTTTGATGTCGGCCATTTCGTCGCCCGCCTGACGCGGGTTGGTAAAGCCGATGGTGGATTTGTTGATGGTTTCGGCCCCGGCGTTGGTCGTCATGATGACGATGACATTGCGAAAGTCGGCCTTACGCCCGTTGTTGTCGGTCAGCGTGCCGTGGTCCATTACCTGCAGCAACACATTAAAGATATCGGGGTGTGCCTTCTCAATCTCGTCGAGCAACAGCACGCAGTGAGGCTTTTTTGAGATGGCCTCGGTGAGCAAGCCGCCCTGGTCAAATCCCACGTAGCCCGGAGGCGCGCCAATCAAGCGGCTCACGGCGTGCCGCTCCATGTACTCGGACATATCAAAACGCACCAGGTCGACACCCATGATGTAGGCCAGTTGCTTGGCAGCTTCGGTTTTGCCCACGCCGGTGGGGCCGCTGAACAAGAAACCGCCAATGGGCTTGTCTACCTTGCCCAGCCCCGAGCGGGCCATTTTGACTGCCGAGGCCAGCACCTCAAGCGCCTGGTCTTGCCCAAACACCACGGCTTTAAGGTCGCGCTCGAGGGTTTGCAGTTTGCCGCGGTCATCGTTGGAGACATTGGCCGGCGGGATGCGCGCAATCTTGGCCACGATGTCCTCAATTTCTGACTTGCCAATGGTTTTTTTGCGCTTGGACGGCGGCATGATGCGTTGAGCCGCGCCAGCCTCGTCGATCACGTCAATGGCCTTGTCTGGCAGCTGGCGGTCATTGATGAACTTGGCACTTAACTCAGCGGCCGCTTGCAAAGCGGCCAAGCCGTACTTCACGCTGTGATGCTCTTCAAAGCGAGATTTCAACCCCTTGAGAATATCCACCGTCTGCGCCACGCTGGGCTCGACCACGTCAATTTTTTGGAATCGACGCGACAACGCCGCATCTTTTTCAAAAATACCCCGGTACTCGGTGAAGGTGGTTGCGCCAATGCACTTGAGCTGCCCACTGGAGAGCGCGGGCTTGAGCAAGTTGGACGCGTCAAGCGTGCCACCCGAGGCGGCACCGGCGCCGATGAGGGTATGAATTTCGTCAATAAACAAAATGGCGCCGGGCTTGTCGCGCAGTTGCTTGAGCACAGCCTTAAGCCGCTGCTCAAAGTCGCCGCGGTATTTGGTGCCGGCGAGCAAGGCACCCATGTCCAGCGAGTACACCGTGGCATCGGCAAGCACCTCGGGCACGTTGTCTTGGGTCACGCGCCACGCCAGGCCCTCGGCAATGGCGGTTTTGCCCACGCCGGCCTCACCCACCAGCAAGGGGTTGTTTTTGCGGCGCCGGCACAGCACCTGAATCACTCGCTCCACCTCGTAGTCACGGCCAATCAGCGGGTCAATGCGCCCATCGCGGGCGGCCACGTTAAGGTTTTGGGTGAACTGCTCAAGCGGCGAGGCCTTCTCTGGCTTGCCCCCCTCTTGGCTTGGGGCGTTAGCTTCTTCGGTGCCGCCGTCTTCGGGCTTGCCCGCCTCGGGGGCATCGCCTTTACGAATGCCATGGGCAATAAAGTTCACCACATCGAGGCGGGTCACGCCTTGCTGGTGCAGGTAGTACACCGCGTGCGAGTCTTTTTCGCCAAAAATCGCCACCAACACGTTGGCCCCGGTCACCTCTTTTTTTCCGCTGCCGGTGCTTTGCACGTGCATGATGGCGCGTTGAATCACGCGCTGAAAGCCCAGGGTGGGCTGGGTATCCACCTCTTCGGTGCCGCCCACTTGCGGGGTGTTGTCTTTAATAAATTGCGTCAGCGCTTTGCGCAAATCGTCAATGTTGGCCGAGCACGCCTTGAGCACCTCAGAGGCACTGGGGTTGTCCAGCAAAGCCAGCAACAGGTGCTCAACCGTGATGAACTCGTGGCGTTGCTGGCGTGCCTCCACAAACGCCATGTGCAAACTGACTTCAAGTTCTTGAGCAATCATTTGTATTCCTTTGCCAACATGCTGAGGGACGTGGGGGCGAAGACAAGCATATCAAGTCGGCCTGTTCATTCCAACGGCTCTGAAACACACTGTAACGGATGGCCGGCCTCTTTGGCGGCGGCCAGCACTTGTTCGGTTTTGGTGTGCGCAATGTCTTTGGGAAAAACACCACACACGCCCCTACCCTCCAAGTGGATTTTGAGCATGATTTGGGTGGCGGTTTCTCGGTCTTTGCCAAAGAACTCCTGAATCACCATCACCACAAATTCCATGGGGGTAAAGTCATCGTTGAGCATCACCACCTGAAACATACGCGGCGGCTTGACCTTATTGGTCAAACGGTCGAGTACCAGCGCGTCGTCGCCCTGGGGCGGCGCAATGGCGGGAGGCTTGCCTGGTTGGTCACTCATGGCATCGATTTTACCGATGCCCAAGCCCCACCCGCTCAAAACACGTCGGGGCGCAGGGCGCCGGGCTGGCTTGGCGGCATGGCCTCTAGACGCTGGCGCAAGGCGGCCAGCTCGGCCTTGAGCGCCATCAACTGCGCCGATTGCTTGATTTGCTCGCGCGATAACCGCTCGTTGATGTCGGCTTGCTGGCGATTCAAGGCGTTTTGATCGGCGTGGGTTTGCCACTGGCTGGCCAGCATGTCGCGCAATTCACGCATCACGGCCAGTTGCTGGTCCAACGTGCGCTGCTGCTGCGCCTGTATGGTTTGTAACTGGGCCAATTGGGCTTGCACCTGGGCCAAGGCCGGTCCAGCCTCCACGACCGCGGGGCGCTGCCCGCCGGCATGATTGGCTCCCGGCGCCGACGCGTGGGCCGCCGCTGCCAAGGCCCCACACAACAGCAAGGCAAACACCCACAGTTTAGCAAGACAAGTAATGTGTGTGAGCAAAAACCATGCCATCCTGTGTCCCATTGGTGGTGATCAGGGAGGGCTAGCCGTGGCCGTCTTGCGCAGCCGATTTTTACGCAACAAACGAATTGGTCGGAGCGATAGGATTCGAACCTACGACCCTCTGGTCCCAAACCAGATGCGCTACCAGACTGCGCTACGCTCCGATGGGCGGCATTCTACGCTCAGTACCCGG